>JAHWJO010000341.1 GCA_019348365.1 Armatimonadota bacterium
GGTCGCATTCGTCGAGTTGGCCGTCGTTCAGGCGGTCGTGGAGGATACGGCCCACGAGGTCTTCGATCTGGCCGGGGGTCGCTTTGGAGAGCACGCGGGAGGACGCTTCCACGCCGTCCGCCAGCATGAGGATCGCCGTCTCCTTGGACTGGGGTTTGGGGCCGTCGTAGCGGAACTGCTGCTCGAGGTCGGCGGAAGGGCTGCACGTCCCCTGCGTCGCCTGGTGATAGAAATAGGTGACGAGGCCGGTGCCGTGATGCTCCCGGATGCCGTCCAGGATCGGCGGGGGGAGCTTGATCTCGCGGGCGATCTCCACGCCGTCGCGGACGTGCGCCGCGATGACGAGCATGCTGAGCGAGGGATTCAGGCGGTCGTGAACGTTCTCGATCCGCTGGTTCTCGATGAAGAACTGCGGGCGGCGGATCTTGCCGATGTCATGGTAGTACGCCATCGTCCGGACGAGGAGCGAATCCGCGCCGATGGCTTCGGCGGCGCCTTCCGCCAGCTGCGCCACGACCATGCTGTGATGGTAGGTGCCGGGCGCTTCCATCAGCATGCGCTTGAGGATCGGGTGATTGGTGTCGCACAGCTCCAGCAGGCCCACATGGGTCGTCACGCCGAAGGGGCGCTCCAGCAGGGCCACGCCCAGCCAGAAGAGCAGGGCCGCTCCCAGGCCACAGCCGACGGCCCAGCCCAGCCCCAGCAGGAAGTTCCCCCAGAGGTCCCCCGCGAGTCCGCTCAGGCAGAGCACGATGGCGGCATTGGTGACGCAAAGGGTCACGCCCATGCGGATCAGGCTGCTGCGGTCGCGCAGGTGAGAGGCGGCGTAGATGCCCGCCAGGCTGCTCACGAAGGCCGCCGCCACGAACCGGAGGTCGATGTCCAGCCCCAGGCCGGTCCCCACCGCCAGCAGGGCCGCCATGGGGACGGCGACGTTCGGGCCGACGAGCGCGGCCACGAGCATCGCGGCGGTGCAGATCCAGAGCATGTTGAGGTAGCCGACGGTGCTGCTGTAGAACTTCAGGCCGAGGACGCTGGCGCCGAGCTTCAACCCGAGCACGCTGACCGTGACGAGGAGCGCGAGCAGCACCAGCCGGGGGAAGTCCTGGTAAATCTCGCGGTGGTACTCCCGGAGGTAGAGCGAGAAGAGATAGACGAGGACGCCCAGGATCAGGCTCAGGAACGCCATGCGGCTCCAGTTGAGGGCCGGCTGCTGCAATCCGAGCGCCAGCAGCTTATCGACGTGCTCCCGCGTGACCGGCTCGTTACGGGAGAGGATGACCTCTCCCCGGAGGATGGGGCGCGGGATGGGCTGGACGCTCAGGCGCTCCTGCTCGCGGAGGCGTTCGGTCCGCTGCGGGTTCAGCATGCGATTCGGGCGGATGGCATGCCCGACGATGTCGGCGAGGGCGACCCGCTCCGCCGAGGAGAAGGCGGGGAGGCTCCGGACTTCGGCGTTGACCTGAAGCCGCACCTTCGGGATGTCCGAGGGCATGTCGTTGATCGGCCCGCTCATCACCCGCCCGACGAGCCGTTCCGCCGCGGCCCGGAGGGAGTACAACCCATCCGGCTTGGTGTTGAGCAGCGTGCGGATCGTGAGGTCGGAGAGGGAGACCGGGAGGCGCTGGCGGAGGGCGGCCCGCTCCGCGTCCGAGAGATCGCCGTCCCTGGCCTTCGCCCCTTCGATGAGGCGAAAAATCTTGTTCACGTTGTCGATGGCGTCGGAGGTGGCGTAGGGGATCTCGTCGTAGACGTTGGGGACGCGCTGGACGGCGTGGCTGCGGAGGCGCTGGGTCTCTTCGGTGCTGTAGTAGGCCACCGTGCGGTGGGCGCGGATCTCCTCGGGGCTGACATCGCCGACCTGGAGGTGGATGGTGTCGGGGAGGAGGTTGGAGGAGAGGAGGAGGGTCAGTAAAAGAACCAGCCCCGACCCCAGCCCCATGCGCCGGGAGCCTCCGAGGCGGTGCAGGAGGGGCAAAAGAGGAGCCCATTGACGGCGCAGCCAGGGGAGAGGAGTGCGGGTCATCCCGGTATCCTTACCCCGGCGGCACGGCCAGAGAGCGTGTTTGTCGCAGAATTGGGTTCAGCCATACGGGTTCAGCAGGAGGAAAAGTTCTCTCCCGCATAAGCGCTCCAGATAATGGGAGACGATGAAAGGCCGTTTTCTTTCGAACGATCCGGAAGGGCCGGCCTACGCACAGGAGCATAAGCTTCTCTGTGTAGGCAACGGCCCTTCCAACGGCGCGAACGTCCGGCTCGGGGCGACCTCCGTGAAGGCATCCGCGACAGGACCGACGAAGGCGTCCGCCGTGTTAGCGGGTCGCATCCTGGGCGGCCTGTTTCGCCAGCTTGCGGCGGCGAGCGGCGGCGGCGCGGCGACGCTTGTCGCTCGGCTTCTCGTAGAATTCGTGCTCGCGGGCTTCCTTCAGTACGCCGGCTTCCTGCAGCTGCTTCTTGAACCGCTTGAGCGCGCTGTCAATCGATTCATTCGGCTTCACCTGAATATGAGCCATGGGTTATATCCCCCCCCTCTTTTCGGCAGGAGTGATCCAAATGGTCAACGCCGATCACTCTCCCAAACGCCGATCTCGCAATCGGGGGCACGGGACGTACAGGCGCGATTTGCTCATCTCTCTTCTCACCGATTCTGGTTGTATTATAGGCGGGAGCCTCTCTGGAGTCAATACGACACCCCGAAGCGCAGAAGGAGCGGGTGTCCTTTCCAATGCCCCGAATGTGAACCGGCGAATGAATTCGCGGCAACAAAGGCACGAAGTCCCCCTCCGGGGACTTCACCCCCGGCTTGTAGGCGATATGTTGTTATAGGTGATATGTATCTGAAGGGGTTGGGCCTGAAGTCGGCGCAGGCCGAATTTGTGCCGTTGTTGCTGCGAATGCATTCGCACGTTCACATCTGGACCGCAGCCGGAATACGGGCATGACATCACCAATCCTCTTCGAGACGCACCTCGCTTACCGGAAGGAGTCCTCACCCGCCCCGTTAAATCGTGTAAGGTGACTTTGACGGCTCCCCCTCCCCGGAAATGAACCCTCTCCTGTCAAAGGATGCTGGAGAGGCTGACACGCGCAAAGGAGATCTTATGGCGGAACAGAAAAACCTCGGTTACAGCGATACCCCCCTCATCCCCGGAACACAGTGGCACGTCCACGACGGCAACCGGCCCCAGCCTCCCGTCGTCCAGCCCGGCACGGCCAGCACCCCCGACTCCCCCGGCCAGCCTCCCTCTGATGCCGTGATCCTCTTCGACGGCTCGGACCTCTCGAAGTGGGAATCCGCAAAGGGCGGCGACGCCGGGTGGAGCGTCGAAAACGGCGTCATGCAGGTCGTCCCGAAGACCGGGGATATCCAGACGAAAGAGCGTTTCGGCGATTGCCAGCTTCACCTCGAATGGGCCGCGCCCGCCGAGGTCAAAGGGGAGAGCCAGGGGCGCGGCAACAGCGGCGTCTTCATGATGGGCCGCTACGAAATCCAGGTCCTCGACTGCTATCAGAATCCCACGTACCCGGACGGCACCACCGGGGCCATCTACGGCCAGCATCCCCCGCTCGTCAACGCCTGCCGCAAGCCCGGCGAGTGGCAGACCTACGACATCATGTGGGAAGCCCCGCAGTGGGACGGCGATCAGTTGAAGAAGCCCGCCCGCGTGACGGTCCTCCTGAACGGCGTGGTCCTCCATCATGCCATTGAGCCGCAGGGGCCCACCGGGCACCGGAACGTCTCGTCGTACGAGAAGCCGCACGACCCGACGGGGCCGCTCCGCCTCCAGGACCATGGCGACCTGGTGCGGTACCGCAACATCTGGTACCGGCCCCTCAAAGGCTACGATCAGGGCTGACCCGTTCCGTGCAACGTCAGTCCGAAGCTACGATTGCTTCAGGGATAAAAAATGGGGAGGCTCGCGCCTCCCCTCTTACATCGCTCCAAAGATTCACCATTCTGAAAGCCGCTACGAACTGTTAGGCCTCCCGCATGCCTGTCGTAATAAGCGATGTCACCGCTCCACGATCCGGCCCAGCGCCGTCAACCGGAGGTCAAACATGAACGCTGTACTTCAGGCTGAATCCCTTAACGCTCCCAGCCGGACGGGTCCATCTGTTGAGCCCGGCCCTTCCTGTACCCCCGACGGGATCATGCAACTCGGTCTGGGCTTCTGGGGCTCCAAGACGCTGTTGAGCGCCATCGAGCTGGGACTCTTTACCGAATTGGCGAGAGAACCCCTCTCACTGGAGGAGATCAGAGAGCGACTGGGGCTCCACCCCCGCAGCGCGCGGGACTTCTTTGACGCGCTGGTCGCTCTCCGCATGCTCGACCGGAAGGACGGCCTCTACTCCAACACCCCGGAAACCGACCTCTACCTGGATCGGGCCAAACCCTCCTACGTTGGGGGGATGCTGGAGATGTGCAATGCGCGGCTGTACCCCTTCTGGGGCCATCTCACCGAAGGGTTGAGGACGGGCCAGCCCCAGAACGAGATCAAAGGGGGAGAGAACCTCTTCGAGGCGATTTACGCCGACCCCGCCCTCCTCAAACGCTTCCTCTCGGCGATGACGGGCCTCAGCATGGGGGCGGGGAAAGCGATTGCGGAGACATTCCCCTGGGATCGCTACCGGACCTTTATCGACGTGGGTGGGGCGCAGGGAGGTGTCCCGGTCCAGATCGCACTCGCTCACCCCCATCTCACCGGAGGGGAATTCGACCTCCCTCCGGTCGGCCCCATATTCGAGGAGTATGCCGCCTCGTTCGGCCTCTCGGACCGCCTCCGCTTCCACCCCGGAGACTTCTTCACCGACCCCCTCCCGAAGGCGGACGTGATCATCATGGGCCACATCCTTCACGACTGGGATCTCGACGAGAAGCGTTTGTTGATCCAAAAGGCGTACGAGGCGCTGCCGGAGGGGGGCGCATTCCTCGTCTTCGAGGCGCTGATCGACGACGACCGGAAGGAGAACGCGGTCGGGTTGCTGATGAGCCTGAATATGCTGATCGAAACGCAGGGCGGCTTCGATTACACGGGAGCCGACTGCCGGGGCTGGATGGAAGAGGCGGGCTTCCGCGAAACCTACACCCGCCACCTGGTCGGCCCCGATTCGATGGTGGTGGGAATTAAGTAGCCCGCTTCACGCGAGCCGGCGCGGAGAACACGGAAAACTGCTTCAGTAGAATCAACGGAGGGGGAGCCGCAATGATGGCTCCCCCTCCGTTGATTGAGCGATAATCGCTCTCCAGCACTTCAGCCGGTTCAAAGACGGCTGCCCACCGTGCGGCTTACTACGGGATGGGCTGAATCACCCCGCACGCGATCCGCCCCCCGCTGTTTCCGGTGGGGTTCGTCACCTGATCGTCGGCGCCGGCGTGGATAACCACGGCGCTCCCGTCCGCGTCGAAGAGCGAGGTCGGCCCGATGCCGAGCGTCACCCGATTCGTCGCCGCCTGCATCACCCCGCGCCCGAAAGCATCGACCGTCAGGTTCGGCAGGTCTCCCGCGTGCGCGCCGTTCGGGTTTTCCAGGCCATGCTCCCGGTTCTGGGG
>JAHWJO010000342.1 GCA_019348365.1 Armatimonadota bacterium
GCTCGATGAAGCCGTCGATGCGATGCGCCTGCTCGACGGCGGCCCCGGCGTCACCGCCCTCTCCCGCGAGGACGGGGCGGTGGTGGTGGAGTACGACGGGCCGCCGGAGGGGCAGCACGTCCTCCTCACCGCACTCGTGCAGGGGGGGTGCCGGGTGCTCTCCTTCCGGGAGCGCGAGACGAACCTGGAGCAGGTCTTCCTCCAGGTGACACAGGGGGCGGTGGCATGAGCATCTCCCCGGCAGCATGGGACCGGCTCTCCCGGCTCGAAAATCCGGTGGCCCTCAAAGAGATGCGCGGCCGGATGCGCGACGGCAAGGCGTTCCTCCTCGTGGCGGCCTACGTCCTCGTGCTCGGCATCACGCTCTACATGGTCATCGCATCGTCCTGGGACACCCGGGGGGGCGCCGTCTCCGTGGACCGGTCGGCGCAGATCGGGCGGGACACCTTCATGGCGGTGTCGATGCTCCAGCTCGCCCTCGTCTGCCTCCTCGCCCCGGCGCTCACGTCGGGCACCGTCACCCTGGAGCGGGAGCAGCAGACCCTCGACCTGCTGCGGATGACCCGCCTCACCTCCGTGGAGATCCTGCTGGGCAAGCTCGTCTCGTCGCTCTCGTATGTCCTCCTGCTCATCGCGGCGTCGGTCCCCGTCTCCAGCCTCTGCTTCCTCCTCGGCGGGGTCTCGCCGGGCGAGATGGCGACCGCCTACCTCCTCACGTTTACGGTGGGGCTCCTTTCCGGCGCGTTGGGCCTCTTCTGGTCGGTGGTGAGCCGGAAGACGTCGGTCGCGGGGGCGCTCGCCTACGGGTCGCTCTTCTTCCTCCTCCTCGGGGTGCCGGTCTACGCCGCCTTCGTCGAATCGCTGTACACGATGGGCGGCAGCCAGCCCGTCGGGTTGGCGGGGCTGGCCCTGAACCACGCGATCGCCCTGATCGGAATCATCGCCGTCCTGGCGGGGTTCGCCGTCGCGATCCTGCTGCGGGCCCTGCTCGCGCGGACGGGCTGGAAACGCGCCGGGCGGGCGGCGGCGGTCCTCGCCGGGGGGATCGCCCTCGCCCTCTTCGTCGTCGGGACGCGCGAGCTGCTCCGTCATCCGAATTGGCAGCCGCCCTCGATGCAGTTCATGCTGGCCCCGCACCCCTTCTCGGTCATGTACAGCATCGTGACCGAGATGGACGCGAGCGGCCCCCTCCCCCAGGGGATGCTGGACCGGCTCGACCTGTACTGGTACGGGATGATGGGGATCTATCTGATCGCGGCGGTGGACGTGCTGGCATGGAGCGTCCTCCGGTTTGATCGCCTCCGGGCGAGGGCATGAGGATCTGAGGACGATGGCGAAGACACTGCCGATGGGACGCCAAGGGCGGGGGAAACCCCTCTGGAGAGGGGGGAGGATCCCGCTTCGGCTGGAGAACCCGGTGGCGCGGAAAGAGATGCGGGGTCGGATGCGGGGGGGCCGCGCCTTCCTGCTGCTGGCCGCGTACGTCGGGATCATGAGCTTGGCCGTCCTCATCATGGCGGCGTTCTCCTGGCAGGCGATGGGGTTGGGCGGGCCGGCGGGGGGCTACGCGCGACCGAACGGGGGCTCCTATCTGGGGCGAGTCGTGTTCGGGACCATCGGGTTCGTCCAGCTCGTGCTGGTCAGCGCGGTAGCCCCGGCCCTCACCGCCGGGTCCGTCACGATCGAGCGGGAGCAGCTGACGCTCGACCTGCTGCGGATGACCCGCCTCTCGCCGTTCTCCATCCTGTCAGGGAAGCTCGCCTCGTCACTCTCCTACCTGGGGCTCCTCGTCCTCTCCTCGCTGCCGCTGATGGGGCTCGGCTTCCTCTTCGGCGGGGTCTCCCCGGCGGAGGTCCTGTCCGCCTACGGGCTCATCCTGAGCCTGGGGGGGCTGGCGGGGGCGGTCGGCCTCTGGTGGTCGGTGGTGTGCAAACGGACGGTCGTGGCGACGTCCGCCGCCTATGCATCGGTGCTGCTCATGCTCGTCGGGATTCCGTTCTACGTTGGGTTCCTGGAATCGGTGAGCCAGTACGGCGGGGGCGGCCTCTCCGAAGGCCCCTGGATGCTCGTCTTCATGTCGGCCCTGATCCTGTCCGGCACGATCCCCGCCATCGTCGCCGCCGTCCTGACGACGATGGTCCTAATGGAGTTCCGCCCCGCCTGGGGGACCCGGCTCACCGGACTGGTTTCCTTCGGCCTGTACGCCGCCGTGTTCCTGTATCCGCTGGGGGAGTTGTTCCTGACGAATTTCTCGATCACCTCCGGCGGCGGGACTCTGCTCCTCATGGTGAACCCGTTCTTCACCATGATGAATCTGATCATGTCGGAATTATACGGAGGGTCAAGGTCGATGGGGATGCCCTTTCAATCGGCGCAGGTCCACGCCGGGTTCTGCTCGGCGCTCTACGTCACCCTCGCCGGTGCGCTCTTCCTCGTCTCAATCGCCCGCTTCCGAGCGATACGAACAGGATGAGAGGAAAAGGAAACATCATGGATGAAGCGATCCGCCTCCACAACGAGTTGTCCGCCATCCGCCTGAAGTTGCGGCGGATCCTGGCGCGGAAGGGGGCCGTGCGCGGCGGGCTGGCCGCGGGAATTGCCTGCCTGGTCCTGCTGGCCCTGTCGCGCCTCCTGCCGGAGTGGGACGCGCCCGCCGCGTGGCCGGTCCTGCTGCTCCTCGGGCCGCTGGCCGGGGCGGCGTGGGGCTGGCGCCGGACTCCCGACCTGTTCCGGGTCGCGCGCTGGGCCGAAGACCGCCTCGCGCTGAAGGAGCGCCTCAGCACCGCCGTCGAGCTGGGCGGCGCGCGGGGGGAGCCGATGGGACCCGCCGTCGTTTCGGATGCCGTGCGGACTCTCCGTGATGCGGAGGACCGTTCCCTCTACCCGAAGGCCGTGGACCGCCCGATGAAGCTCCTGGCCGGGGTATTCCTTCTCTGCCTGGTCCTCGCGCTCATGCCGGACCTGGGGCTGCTGCGCTCCCCGGCGCGCCGGGCGGAAGCCGCCACCGTGCGCCTGGAGGGGACGCGCCTGGAGCGGACGGCGGTGGAGATGGAGCGACAGGCGGAACGGCGCGGCCTCCCCGCCGAGAAGCAGATCGCGGCCAACCTGAAGGCGCTGGGGCGGGACATGCGGCGGAACAAACTCGGCCAGAAAGAGGCGCTCCTCCGGCTGAACAAGCTGACCGACCAGATGAAGAAGAATCAGGACCTCCTCGCGCGGGCCGGGGCCGGGCCGAAGGGGGAGCGCCTCTCCCCGGAGACCGCCCGCGAGAAGCTCCAGCGGAGTCCGTCGGC
Organism: Armatimonadota bacterium; assembly: GCA_019348365.1. Lineage (GTDB taxonomy): Bacteria > Armatimonadota > DTGP01 > DTGP01 > JAHWJO01 > JAHWJO01. The sequence goes on from JAHWJO010000342.1 coordinate 3,294, forward strand.
GCTCCCCCAGACCGATTTCGCAGCCTCCCCGTTCGACGAGGCCGCGATCGTCTCCCCCGAGCTGTCGCGGAAGCTGATGGAGTTCGCCAAAGCGGGGGATCAAGCCCCCAAAGGCAGGGTGAAGGCCGAAAACGACCTCCTCTCCCGGATCGCGGAGCGGCTGGCGTCGAAGGACTACAAGGGCGCGGCGCAGGCGTTTAACGACCTGGCGAAACAGCTCCGGGACGGAAACCTCACGCCGGAGGAGCGGAAGAAGCTGGCGCAGCGGATGCGGGACCTCGCCAGGCTGATGGAGCAGTCCGACATGAAGGGCATGGCGCGCCGGCTGAACCGGGCCGCCGGCCTGGCGGAGAAGGGTAACACCGACAAGGCCGCCGAGTTGATGGAGCGGAACGCGAGAGACCTGAACCGGATGGAGATGCTCCGGGAGATGCTGGCGAAGGCGGGGGAGTGCAAAAACGGGATTTGCCCGACTCCCTTCGGGCAGAAGGTCGCCCGGAACGACAACGAATTCGGCCCTTCGACGGATAAGGAACAGCGTGCGCGGAAGGGCATCGGCAACAGCCCGAACGAGTCCCGCCCCGACAAGGCCGCCGGGAAATGGGATCGCCTCTACGACCCGCGTCGCACGGCGGTAAAAACCCGTGACGTGAAGAGCCCCGGCCGGATCGGGGAGAAAGGCGCCGCCTACAGCACCGACGTGGTGGGCGCGCCGGACAAGGTCTCGCCCTCCTCCGTCCCCTATTATGAAGCCGACTCCGCGTATCGGAAGGAGGCGGAGAAGGCGCTGAGTCGGGAGGAAGTCCCCCCCGCCTACCGCAAGCCGGTCCGCGACTACTTCGATTCTCTGAAGGGAGAATAGGGGGATCTCCTTATCCCCTTCCCTGTCGGGAGTTCTTCCCCCTCACCCGGCGCTTCGCGCCACCCTCTCCCTCCAGGGGAGAGGGTAAGTCTCTACAAATTTGAACGGTTGTACTTTACGGCTCCCCTCCCCGCGTCGGGGAGGGGCCGGGGAGAGTTCATCCCTTCCTTCGAAGAGAAAAAGCCGTACACCCAGACTCCCTCCCCCTATGCTGGGGGAGGGACCGGCAGCGAACGGAGGTGAAGCTGCCAGGGTGAGGGCCACCCCATTTACACGAACAGGAGGAGCGTTGCAGACCATCGATCCGGCGAGCGAGGAGCGGGCACAGCGGTTCCGGGAGACCTTCGGGGCGATCCGGGACGAGATCGGGCGGGTGATCGTCGGCCAGGGGGAGACCGTCGGGCAGATGCTCACCTGCGTCATGGCGGGCGGGCACGCCCTGCTCGAAGGGGTGCCGGGGCTGGGCAAGACGCTCGCCGTGAATGCGCTCTCCCGCGCGCTGGGCCTGAAGTTCGCCCGCATCCAGTTCACCCCCGACCTCATGCCCGCCGACATCACCGGCACCAACGTCGTGACCGAGGACGACGAGGGGCGGCGGCGGTTCCAATTCCAGCACGGCCCCCTCTTCGCCCACGTCATCCTCGCGGACGAGATCAACCGCGCCACCCCCAAAACCCAGAGCGCGCTGCTGGAGGCCATGCAGGAGCGCTCCGTGACGGTCGCGGGGGAGATCCGGCGCCTGGAGGAGCCGTTCTTCGTGCTGGCGACCCAGAACCCGATCGAGATGGAGGGGACCTACCCCCTGCCCGAAGCCCAGCTCGACCGGTTCATGTTCAAGATCCGGGTGGAGTTCCCCACGCTGGAGGAGCTGAGCGCCATCGTGGACCGCACCACCGGGCGGCAGGCGGGAGAGGTGCGGGTCGTGGCGGCGGGGGAGACGGTCCGCGCCATGCAGCAGACCGCGCGGGAGGTCGCCGTGGCGAGCCACGTCAAGGAGTTCGCAGCGAGGCTGACGCTGGCGACCCACCCCGACCACCCCCTTGCGTCGCCAGGGGTTCGTCGGTTCGTGCGGTACGGGAGCAGCCCGCGCGGGCTGCAGGCGATGGTCCTCGCCGCGAAGGTGACGGCCCTTCTCGACGGGCGGTTCAACGTCTCGATGGACGACCTCCGCCGGGTCGCCCCCCCCGCGTTGCGCCACCGGATGCTGCTCAACTTCGAGGGGGAGGCGGAGGGCGTCCGCACCGAGACCCTCATCGCCGACGCCCTTGACGCCCTTGACGCCGTCGCCGCCCAGTCCCCGGCGCTGGAGGTCTGACATCTAAATGACTGTTGCAGGAGCTTCGAATGTCATGCCTCTCTCCCGCGGTCAGATTCCTCGCTACGCTCGGAATGA
>JAHWJO010000343.1 GCA_019348365.1 Armatimonadota bacterium
TTCATGCATCTATTGTCTATCCTCTATTCTCAATCCTCTATCTTCAAAGGGTTTTAGGGTTCTCTGCGCCTCCGCGTCTCTGCGGTGAATAGGAACTTTACTGAACGCCGAGGAGCTCCACCTCGAATTTGAGGGTGGCGTTGGGGGGGATGACGCCGCCTGCGCCCCGCTGCCCGTACGCGAGATCGGGGGGGATGATGAGGAGGCGCTTCCCGCCGACCTTCATCGTGGCGACGCCCTCGTCCCACCCCGGAATGACCTCGCCTTTGCCCAGGGCGAACTCGAACGGCTCATTGCGGTCGCGGGAGCTGTCGAACTTTCTGCCGTCCATCAGCCAGCCGGTATAGTGGACCTGGACGGTCTGGCCGGGTTGAGGGGAAGGCCCGGTGCCTTCCACGAGGTCCTCGTATTGGAGTCCGGAAGCGGTTTTGGTCAATTGGTCCTCCTTCGGGGTGGGGGGCGGCGGAGTTTCCGTGTCGGGGGGAGTGGGCGTCGCCGTTTCGGCGGTTTCGGCGGGAGGCGGAACCTCCCCGGATTGGGTCCGCTCGATCCGGTTGCTGAGGGGCACCAGAATCAGGGCGAGGATCACCACAATCGCGACAAAAATCAGGGGTCTCATAGATCTCCTCCAGTAAAATCGGTCCGGCTCATTGTACCTACGCGGATGCGGGATGCAAAACTCTCGGAAAAATCGTCATCCGCAACGGGATGCGTTCATAATAACCATGTTCTGTTACCCAAGGAGGATGCTTTGAGCGATTCCCGACTCCATACCCATACGTACGATAACGGCCTGACGCTGGTGGCGGAAGCGATCCCCAACGCTCGCGCCGTCGCGTTCCAGTTTCAGATCCCCGCCGGCGCGGTGACGGACCCGCAGGACGGGCAAGGCGCCTGCTCCCTGCTCGAAATCCTCGCTTACCGGGGGGCGGGGTCGTATACTGCCCGCGAGCTCTCCGACGCGCTCGACAGCCTGGGATTGCAGCGACACGGCGCGGCGGACCTCGAATACACCACCTTCGGGGGGAGCCTGCTGCGGGAGGACCTGTCCGAAGCCCTCTCCCTCTTCGCCGACATCCTCCTGCGGCCCCACCTCCCCGATGAACAGGCGGATACGGCGAAGACCATCGCCATGCAGCGAATCGCGGCGCTGGAGGACAATCCCTCGCAAAAGCTGTTCGTTTACCTTCAGGAGGCGTTCTTCACAAGCCCCCACGGTCGCAGCACGCTCGGCACGCCGGAAGGGATCGGGTCCCTCACGATTGAACGGCTGCGGGAGGATCACGCACAGCGGTATCGCCCGATGAACAGCATCCTCGGCGTGGCCGGGTCGTTCGACTGGGAGGAGTTGGTCCGGACGGTGGAGCGGCTGTTCGGGGAGTGGGCGGGCGAGGCTCCTCCGCTTCCACAGCCGGAGACCGAGGGCCGGAAACGCTACCTCCATCTCCCGAAGGAGGACGCGAGCCAGATGCAGATCGGCGTGGCGTACCCGGAGATCGCCCCCGACCACCTCGATTTCTACAACTCGCTCATGGCGGTGCAGGTGCTTTCCGCCGGGATGGGGTCGCGGCTGTTCACCGAGGTGCGGGAGAAGCGCGGCCTCGTCTACTCCGTCTTCGCGAGCAACCGGGCCGTAAAGGATTCGGGACTCGTCCTCGCCTACGCGGGCACCACCCCCGACCGCAGCCAGGATACGCTGGACGTGCTGCTGGCGGAGTTGAAGCGCCTCCCCGAAGGAGTGACGCAGGAAGAGGTGGACCGAGCACGGACGGGACTGCTCTCCACTCTCGTCATGCAGGGGGAGTCCACGGGCGGGCGCGTGGGGGCGTTGACGCGGGACCTGTTCCTCCGGGGGCGTGTACGGACCCTCGATGAGATCCGGGGCGAGGTGGAGCGGGTGACTCCGGAGTCGATCCAGCGTCACCTGGAAGCCCACCCGCCGAAAGAATTCACGGTGGTCACGCTGGGGCCGGCAGAGCTGGAGGTGCGGGAATGATTTACGACCGAATCGAGCTGGAGAACGGCCTGGAGGTCCTCGGGGAGCGCAACCCCGACGCGAAAAGCATGGCGCTGGGATACTTCGTACGGACCGGGGCGCGGGACGAGACCCCGGAGATCTCCGGGGTCTCCCACTTCCTGGAGCACATGGTTTTCAAGGGGACGGAGTCGCGCGCGCCGGAGCGGGTGAACCTGGAGTTCGACGAGATCGGGGCGAAGTACAACGCCTTCACCTCCGACGAGAACACGGTCTATTACGGGGCGGTGCTGCCGGAGCACCAGAGTCGGCTGCTCGGCCTCTTCGGGGACCTGATGCGCCCCTCCCTCCGCGAGGAGGACTTCAATACGGAGAAGAAGGTCATCCTCGAAGAGATCGCGATGTACGAGGACCGCCCGACGTTCACCCTGATGGACAAGACGCAGGAGTGGTTCTTCGGGAGCCATCCCCTGGCGAACAGCGTCCTCGGCACCCCGCAGACGATCACCGACCTCCAGCGGGACCAGATGCTCGCCTACTTCAACCGCCGGTACGCGCCAAACAACATCAAGCTCGTGCTGGCCGGGAACTACGACTGGGAGTCCGCCGTGGAGCAGGCGCGCGAGATCACCCGCGACTGGCGGCCCGACGACACGCCGCGCGAGATCCCCGGTGTTCAGCCGCAGACGGGGGTTCGAGTGGAGCGGACGGACAAGTTCAACCGGGTCCATCTCTGCTGGATCGCGCCGGGGTACTCGGAGCAGGACGAGCGGCGGTATGCGGCGGACGTGGCCTCGTACGCCATCGGAGCGCGGCGGGGGTCGCGGTACTACTGGGCGTTGACCGAGCCCGGCATCGCGGATTCGGCCTGGTTCGACCATTACAGCAAGGACGGGGTCGGGATGTACACCGCCTACGCCTCGTGCGACCCGGCGAAGGCGCAGCCGGTGGCGGACCTGATGCGCAACGTCCTCCGGGAGGCGCAGGACGAGGGCCTGACGGAAGCCGAGGTGAACGGGGCGCGCCGGAAGCTCGCGGCGGGCCGGACCCTCCACGCGGAATCGCCGATGGGCCGGCTGATGAGCGTGGGGATGAACTGGGTCTACCGGCGGGAGGTCATGACCCTCGACGACGAGATCGACCGGACCCTCGCGGTGACGGCGGAGGAGGCCAACGCGATCCTCCGCGCGCTGCCCCTGGAGCAATCCGCGCTGATGGGCATGGGTCCTTTGGAGGAGCTTCAGTAGCAGGGATCAGGGATCGGGGATCAGGGGTCAGTAATGCTTCGGTCAAACAGAGTATATCCGGTTGTGCCGAAAATTTTACTGACCCCTGATCCCCGATCCCTGATCCCTGATCCCTGGAGGAGGTTCAATGGCGGGAGATCAGCCGAAAGTAGTGGTCGTTGGGGCGGGGGTGGTGGGCTGCGCCGCCGCTTATTATCTGGCGAAGGCCGGCTGCCTTGTAACGGTGGTAGAGCGGGGGGAGCTGTGCGGCGAGGCATCGTGGGCGTCGGCGGGGATGGTCTCGCAGGCGGTCCCGGCGGACGATCCGCTGGGACGGTTCCACGCGCTGGGGTCGCAGATGTTCCCCGCGCTGGCGGCGGAGATCTCGGAGCTGACGGGGGTGGATGCGTCGTACCGGAAGAACGGCGGGTGGCGGCTCTATTTGAACGAAGACTCGTGGCCGGGGTGGGTGTCGCAGTATGAGAAATACCAGGGACGGGGGATGGACTGCGAGATCCTGAGCCATGAGGAGATATGGGAGCGGGAGCCTGCGTTGGGACCGAAGATCGTGGGGGGGGTCTACTACCCGGAGGACGGGGTCGTGGACCCGCGACAGTACACGCGGGCGCTGGCGCTGTCGGCGATGAAACTCGGCGCAAACTTCATTTTCGGTCAGCCGGTGCTGGATTTCATGACGGAGGGGGAGCGCGTTTACGGGGTGGAGATCCCCGGCGACCAACTCAGCGCCGACGTGACGGTGATCGCGGCGGGGGCGTGGAGCTGGCAGTTGGGCGAGATGCTGGGGGTGCATATACCCATAAGCCCCGCGCGGGGGCAGATCATCAAGCTCCGGGCCACGCCGCCGGTCCTGAACCACACGGTGCACTGCGGGGACTTCTACATCACGGCCCGGCCCGACGGCACGATGCTGCTGGGGAGCACGGTGGAGTTCGTCGGGTTCGAGAAGCGGGTGACTCCGTATGGCGTTATGGGGCTGCTGGAGCAGGCGCTGCGGGTCGCGCCGGGGCTGAGCGAGGTTCCCATTGTGGACCAGTGGGCGGGGTTCCGGCCGTATCCGGGGCGGGAGATGCCGATTATCGGGCCGATGCCGGGACGGGAGGGGGTGTTCGTGGCGGCGGGGCACTTCCGGACGGGGATCAGCCCCTCTCCGATCACCGGGCAGCTCGTGATGGAGGCGGTGACGGGGCAAAAAACGACGCTCCCGCTGGAGCCGTTCGCGCTGGATTCGGGTCCGTTAGATTAGAGAGACCTTCTATCGGGAAGGAGAGGCGGAAATGACGCTGACCATTGATGTACCGGCCGGGATTATAGATTCCTTGCGCTTAAAGGCGGAACGAAAAGGAATCCCATTCGAAGAATACGTGTTAGGAGTACTGGAAAAGGAAGTCGGGCTGGCAGGAACACAGGGGGGGGATCTGTGGAGGAATCTGACAAAGGAGGAGTGGCTCAAAGCCTTCCATCAATGGGCGGATAGCCATGACGCAGACACCCCTATCCTCTCGAACGAAGCGCTCCGCAGGGAGAACATGTACGAAGACCGAGAGCTATGATGCTCATGCTGCTGGATACGAACATTCTGCTCCGATTCGTCCAGCCTCATGACCCCCACTACGCTCTGATTATGGCGGCGATCAGCCGTCTCACGGCCCCGTCTATCCGGCTCTGTTTCTCGCCGCAGAACCTCGTCGAGTTTTGGAGCACGGCGACGCGCCCCCCGACCGCAAACGGCTTCGGGTGGTCGCCATCAGAGGCGGAGCGTGAGGTAGTGAAGCTCGAATCCTTTTTCCAACTGCTGCCGGATACGCCGGACATCCATACGGAATGGCGTCGGCTGGTGGTCTCGTGCGGGGTGTCGGGGAAGCAGGTGCATGACGCGCGGCTGGTCGCGGTGATGAAGGCACACGGCGTAACCCATCTCCTCACCTTCAATGTTTCGGATTTCACGCGGTTTCCGGGGATCACGGCGGTACATCCGCAGGAGATCGTCGCCGCTCCTTAATAGCGTCGCTCCGGGTTGGGTGAGGCGCTATCGGATGGGGACAGCCCGCCGATCATCACCGGGCAGCTCGTGATGGAGGCGGTGACGGGGCAAAAACGACGCTCCCGCTGGAGCCGTTCGCGCTTTAGAGGAACTTTTGTTGCGATTGCCAAGAATAAAGCGTATCCTTTTCGTATTCAGGTCGTCTAACGAGATGGTTAGGAAAACGTTCATGGGGAAAGTGGAAGGAGTAACGTTATGAGCCAGATGGATCGGCGGGAATTTTTAAATCGCGCGGCGGTGACGGTCGGCGCGGCGGCGCTGGGGAGCCAGCTCTTTT
>JAHWJO010000033.1 GCA_019348365.1 Armatimonadota bacterium
GGAGCAGGACCTTGTAATCGATGGATTGGTTGCAAAAACCTTGGTGTGATTGGACGAGTATTTTTTTCTTGAGAGGGCCATGATGGTGAACCCGTTTTACTCGAAAGAGAGACAACTGGACTGTTGATCGGCTGCTTAAAAGCAATTATATCTCTTTTCCCAGGATTTGTCTCCAGCCTGGGCCGGGTCACACCTCCCACACACGGCTCCCCCGCGATCAGGAACGCCATACCATCCCGTAGATCGGTTCTATGTTGCATTCATCGCGACCGATCCACCTACTCAAAGCAAGGGATCAGAGCCGGAGGTTCTTCATCAATTGACGCGCGCGGTCGGTGAGATCCGAAAGGCTTTCCCCCGCTGCGCGCCGGGTCAGGTTGCCGCCTACGCCCACCGCCACGGCCCCGGCCTGGAGGTAAGCCGCCGCATCGTCGATCCCGATGCCGCCTGTCGGCATGAGGGGGATATCGGGGAAGGGGCCGTGCAGGTCCTTCAGGTACGACGGGCCGAGCTGCCCTGCAGGGAATATCTTCACCACGTCCGCGCCCGCATCCCACGCCGCGAGCGCCTCCGAGGGCGTGAAGGCCCCCGGCATGACCGGAACGCCGCGCCGCCGCGCCGCCTCCACCACCTCGATTTTCAGGGCGGGGGAGACGAGGAACCGAGCGCCCGCTTCAACCGCCGCTTCTGCTGCTTCGCCGGTCAGAATCGTCCCCGCGCCGAGGAGCACGTCTTCGTCCAGCTCGCAGGAGGCGTGACGGATCATCTCCAGCGCTCCCGGCGTGGTCATGGTGAACTCCAGGCAGCGGATTCCCCCCTCTCGCAGTGCCCCGGCGACTTCCATGAGCTCTTCGGGAGAGGAGGCCCGCAGCACCGCCACCACTCTCGCATCGCGTATTCGTGTGACCGTCTCGTTCATCGATTCCTCATCTCTCTCATGTGTGGAAAGCTACCGCCCCAAAAACTTATTCTGATCTCAACGTCCGATCTCGTTCCGTGCGCATCACGCTACGACGGAAAGCCAAAGGGTATCTCCTCATTGGAAGGCGATCTTCGCCAGGTCCCGGTATCCGATGAGGTGGATTCCGAGCGAATCGATCAGCTCTTTCGTCCGGGGGTCGGTGAAGATCTGAAACTCGTGCCAGCGCGCTGCCCAGTGGCCGGTGATGCTTTGAATCTCCGGGTCGTCGAGGCTGAGATGGAGGATGATCTCGTTCACGCCGGGAGGCAGGTTTCTCAGCGCGTCGTAGTATCCCTCGCGTCGGCTTTCGAGCGTGTCGCCGGAGACGCCGGTGTTGAGCGCATCGAGGAACAGGAATCCCTCCCGCTTCAGGCTATCGGTCGTGGCGGCCGGATCGATGCCCCGCTCGCGGGCTTCGGAAGCGCGGGAGCCTCGGGGTTGGAGGAGCATCGGCATGATCTCCGCCTCCTTCGCGACGCGGGTGTAGGCGGAGTAGAACGCCGAGTGGAAAAGCGCGCCCATGTGGGAATCGACGTGGGTGGGCTGAAAGCCGAATTGCAGCGCCCTTTCGATCTGAGTGCGGCACTCCCGTTCGACCTCCTCCGGCGATGCCCGCTCCACGACCTCACGGGTGGAGCGCAGCAGGTACCCCTCCTCATCCAGCAGTCCCGGTATCTCCGAGGGCGGTGTGACGGGACCCCAGCGATACGCCTGCCACTCGCTGGTGTGGGTGAGATGAACGCCGAGATCGGCTTCCGGATGCTCGCGGGCGTAACGGGCGGCTTCGGGCATCCAGGGACAGGGGATCATCACGCTCGCGCAGGTGACGATTCCCACCTCCAGCGCCTGGATCGTCGCCGCGTTCACCGAATGGCACATCCCCATGTCATCGGCGTGGAGGATCAGGAGCCGGTCCGTCGGTGAATAGCCCAGCCGCTCGGCGAGAGACCTGCTTTCCGATGTTTCCTTCAAGAAGGAGTCCCCTTTCATTCGCTTCAGATCGTCCTGTATGAGCTTATCCACAGCTTATGCGACATTTTCAGGTGAGTCACAGACAGGGACTGCAAATGTTCGTCCTGAGCCCGTTCATTTCCAGACGATACCCGTAACGGCGGCCACTCCCAGGAGCAGGATTACCGGCAAGCGGCGTACCGAACCCAGCAGCAGGCTCCCCGCCAGGATGAGCAGGCTTTGCGGGGTGACGCCGACTCCCCGGAACAGGTGGAGCATCGCGATGAGGAAGGTTCCGATCACGGCCAGGCTCAACCCCCGCATGAATCCGTCCACCGCCGCGTGTCCCTGGATGCATCGGTAAAAACGATAGAGGAGCAGCACCAGCAGGGGAGGGAGGGTGATGGCTAGCAGGGCGAGGAGGGACCCCCTCCACCCGTCGACCAGGTACCCGAGGCTGATCACCCAGAGCCCGTTGGGACCTGGAGTCACCTGCCCGAGGGTGAGCGATTCCGCAAAATCCCGTTCCGTCGCCCAGTGGCGATCCAGCAGCTCCTGATGGAGGAGGGGAAGATTCCCGAATCCGCCGGTGGAGAGGAGGGACCCCTTCAACAGCAGCCAGAAGAAAATTCCGCTGTTCATGAGGGGCTTTCTCCTGTCGTGCCCTTCCGGGGTTGGACTTTCCACCGATAAAACGCGCCGAGCACGGCGGCGAACAGCAGGATGTAAACGACCGGGAACCGGAGAAAGCTTAGAAGCGCGCATCCCGCCAACAGCAGCAGACTGAACGCTCCGCTCCCACGCCCCTCGGCATGACTTTCCTTCAGGAGAGGACGAATCATCTGCCAAGAAGTGAGGAGTCCCAGCCCCACGGTCGCCGGGAGGATTCCCTTCAGGGCCGCTTCCACGACCGGGGAGTGGCGGATGTGGGCGTAAGAGGCGGTGAGAACCACCGTGATCGCGGTGGTTGGAAGGAGCAGCCCCACGAGGGAGAGCAGGATGCCGTTCGCCCCCGCTACCCGGTGCCCGATGAGGATGGTGAGCGCGAGGAGATTGATGCCGGGGGCGGCCTGGCTGAGAGCCCAGTCCCGCGTGAACTCCTCCTCCGAGAGCCATTCCTCCTGTTCCACTGCCATCCGATGAAGGAGCGCGAGGGTGGCGACGCCTCCGCCGAACGATTGGCACCCGACCAGCAGCCAGGCCCGGAGAAACTTTAGAGGCACGAAGGGACGTTGTCGCTCGTCATGACGGGGTTGTGGTGGATACATCCTTTCCCTTTCCCCGGCGGGAGGCCCTCATCCCGGATTCCGGTGCCGGTTCACGTTCAATCAGGAGCCCGTGCGCGCGGCGGGTCGATACCGTCCCAGCACGCGCCCGGCGATGGGTGGGATTGAAACCCGCCGTTACGTTTTTCTCCTCTTGCTGCCGCATTTTTCCTCATAGGGGTTCGTTCTCCCCTTGTTAATGGTATGATCTGATTCATCAACGGGTGTAGAACGGAACGTGTCGGAAAGATTCTTCCCGACCGAAGGCTTTTCAGAATCGGGTGGACATTCGCCGCATCGGCTCTCCACTCCCCGTACCCACGCCCGATACCGGGAAGGTGATCCCCTCATGCTCTACCCCTCTCTTCTCCCCTCCGTTAGAGGGATCGTTTCGATCTCTCTCATACTCTCCACGTCACTGGCGAATTCCATGAATGAATCCCTGAATCCTGCCCTTTTGGTCGAACCGACACGCACCGTTGCCCCGCGCGCCACGTTCCACAACCCGCTCAAAGCGGACGGCGCCGATCCCTGGCTGACCTGGCATGACGGCTGGTACTACCTGTCCACCACCGGCGGAACCCGCCTGCAGATGCGCCGGGCCCGGCACCTGGCGGACCTGAAGAACGCGCCCGACCGGACCGTCTGGGAAGACACCGAGCCATCCCGCAGCAAGCACATCTGGGCGCCGGAGTATCACCTGCTGGAGAGCGGGCGCGGGCTGCGCTGGTATCTCTATTACACCGCATCGGACGACGTGGATGCGAATCACCGGATGTACGTCGCCGAAAGCGCGGGGGCCGATCCGCTCGGGCCGTACGTCTTCAAGGCCCGGCTCCAGACCGACCCGAAAAACGCCTTCTACGCCATCGACGGCTCGGTGCTGAAGACGTCCAATGGCGAGATGTACTTCCTCTGGTGCGGGCGGCCCAGCCCGGCGGGACAGGGGATCTACCTCTCTAAAATGAAGAATCCCTGGACGCTGACCGGTGAGCGCGTCTACCTCCCCGCCAGCGGCTTCGGGTGCAAAGAGGTGCGGGAGGGCCCCGTTGCCCTCCAGCGCGGCGGCAAAATCTTCCTCGCCTACTCCGCCTGCGACACCGGCAAGCCCGATTATAAGCTCGGCATGCTCATCGCGGATGCCGACAGCGACCTGATGAATCCGGCCTCCTGGAAGCAGCACCCCACGCCGGTCTTTGCGCGCGTGGATCAGTACGGCGTCTTTGGGCCGGGCCACAACACGTTCTTCAAATCCCCCGACGGGAAAGAAGACTGGATCGTGTACCACGCCAAAACCACCTCCGAGTACACCTACGCGGGACGGTCAACCCGGACTCAGCCGATCACCTGGAGAGCGGATGGCACGCCGGATTTCGGCCTGCCCCTGCCGCTGGACGCCGCGATCCCCGTCCCCTCCGGCGAGCCCTCCCCGGACCCCGATTCCCGCGTCCCCGACAGCCCGGAAACGACCGTTCTGACCGGGTACTAGCCGATCCGCCCGTCACAAGCGGGCCAGTTCTCTGGCCTGCTTGTGACTCAATTCCGTCACGTAAGGTGTGAATCCGGCAACCCTCCGATACGAGTGTGATACAATGAAGGAAATTTTTCGTCATGTTCCGCGCATTGAGACGGTTCAATGCACACCGGGAGCCCCTGTGTTAGCCTTCCTTTTATTGTGAGGAGGAGTGATGATGGCCTCCTTCCGTAACCTGTCGATCCGCGCGAAGGTCGCCCTGATGGGGTCGATCCTCATCGTGGCGTTCCTGGTGCTGGGGGTAAGCTTCGCTTACAGCCTGAACACCCTCCTCCGGTCCAACCTCCTGTTGAGCCGCACGCAGATTGCGCTGCGGGAATCGAGCGAGGCGCTGGATTCCATGCTGGAGATGCGGATGCGCCTCCGGGAGTACCTGGAAACGGGGAGCCCGGATCGAATCTCTCCCTACCAGTCCGCAGAGTACGAGGTGTTCACCCATATGGAAGGGTTGCGCGCCGCCGTCGCCGATCCCGCGCTGCAGCGCCCCATCGACCCCGCCTCCCTCGAACAGATCGCCCGGATCGATCGCGCGTTCCGCCAGTGGAAGCGGGAAGTGGCGGACCCCTACTATCGCGCTCCCCGGCCGGTTGACGAGCGGGCCCTGTACCGGTTTCTGACCCGGAGCGAAGACGAGATCCATCAGATCCGTCAGGCCGTCAAGGAGTTCCAGGCCGCCCAGCAGCGCCTGAATGTCGAGCGGTACAATAGAGCGGATCAGGCGGCCTCCACCGCATCGCAGATCGCATTTTTCGGTTCGGGGCTCACCCTGCTCCTCGTGCTGCTGGGGTTCAGCCTGCTCTCCCGTTCGATCATGGACCCCCTGTTCCGCCTGATGGAGATGGGCCAGGCCATCGCTTCGGGAGATTACTCCCGCCGGATCCCGTCCCACGGCCAGAATGAACTGGGCCGCCTGGCGACCGCCTTCAACGTCATGGCGGAGAACCTGGAAAGCGTGCGCGGGGAACAGACGGCGATTCGGTCCCGGCTGGAGGCCCTGAACCGGCTGGCTTCCTACGTCTCCCGCTCCCTGCACACCCGCGACCGAGCAGAGGCGGTTGCCCTGACCCTTCGGAGGGATTTCGGCGCGACGCGGGTGCAGGTCTGGCTGCCCGAATCGAATCGCGGCTGGATCGGCATCGAGCTGCACGACGATCAGCCGGTCGAATACCGCCTCTACTCCCGGCTCCCCGACCGGATGCAGTCCATCGTCTCGGCCCGTCGCTCGGAATACCAGGAGGACGATTCGGGGGGAGTGGAATGGATCTCCCCGCTGTACCGGACGGACCGGATCAACGGCATCCTCCGCATCCAGTTCCCCGCCGACCAGTGGAGCGTGGCGGAACCCCTTCTGTCGAGCATCAACCGTTTCTGCACCCACGCCTTCGAGCTGTCCCGCGTCTACGAAGAGGTCAGCGCCGAGCGGTATCGCCTGGATGCCATCCTGAGTAGCACCGGGGAGGGGGTCCTGGTGCGGGATCTGGAAGGACGGGTCGCGCTGGCGAACCCGGCGGCCCTCCGCGTCCTGGGACTGGAAGACCGGTCCGTGCTCGGGCGGCCCCTTGCGGAGGTCTTGGAGCGCGAGGAGTACGGCTCGCTCCGACACTTCATCGAAACGACGCCCGCCGACGGGCGGGGGCCGGAGGAGTCCGGGGCCATCCCCCTCGGGGAGCGGTTCATCACCGCCACTCGCGCCACCATCCACGATCAGGGCGTGAGCGGCGCGGTGGTGGTCCTCCGAGACGTGACCCAGCAGGTGGAAGTGGACCGGATGAAAAGCGAATTCATCTCCATCGTCTCCCACGAGCTGCGGACTCCCCTCACCTCCATCAAAGGCTCGCTGGGGCTATTGGTCGGCGGCGCGGGAGGCGACCTGCCCGACAAGGTTCGCCATCTCCTCGTCATCGCCCAGAGCAATACCGACCGGCTCATCCGCCTCATCAACGACATTCTCGATATCTCGAAGATCGAGGCGGGACGGGTGGAGATGTCTCGCGAGCCGGTGGATATGGCCGAAACGATCCGCACCGCCGTCAAGGAGATCGACGGCATGGCGTGCCCGGAGAAGGTTCAGCTGGAGGTGCGGCTGCCGGAAGAGAAGCTGCCCGTGATGGGCGATTCGGACCGGATTTGCCAGGTGATCATCAACCTCGTGTCCAACGCGATCAAATTTTCACCCCCGGAATCTCAAGTGACGGTCCGGGCCGAGCTCCACCACAACGTCGTGGAAGTGGACGTGACGGACGAGGGGCCGGGTATCCCCCTGGAGCACCAGGCGAAGCTGTTCCAGAAATTCTATCAGGTGGACAGCTCTTCGGTCCGCGCCAAGAGCGGCACGGGCCTGGGTCTGGCGATCTCCAACGCCATCGTCAAGGAGCACGGCGGACTCATGGGGGTGGATAGCCAGGAAGGGAAGGGGAGCCGCTTCTGGTTCACCCTCCCCCTCGCGCGGCCCATGCCTTCTCCCCAGGATCAGGCGTCGCCGTATCCGCGCGTGCTGGTGGGGTACGACCCGCCGGATCTGGCGCAGCGCATCGGGGATCAGCTGGATCGGAACGGTTACCTCTGTGACCGCGTCTCCTCGGGCGAGGAGGTGTACATCCGAGCGAAGCAGGCCGAATACGACCTCCTCCTCCTCGACCTCTTCCTGCCCGAGGCCGGAAGCTGGGACATCGCCCAGCGACTGGATGATGACCCGGAGACCCGTCACCTCCCCCTCATCTTCCTATCCCATGCCGAGCCGGGGGATGCCGATGCTGGGGTCCGCACCATCGGCTGGATGTACAAGCCCGTCGGAGAGAAGCGGTTCCAGGATGCCCTGCGCCGGGCGCTGAAGTTCGGGCGGAGGAAATCCGACGAGCCCTCCTCGGAAGCGGCACCCCTGGTGATGGTGGTCCAGAACGACCCGAACCGGCTGCAGTACCTCGCGTCCATGGTCCTGGCGACGGGGATGCGGGTGCAGCGCGCCCAGGGAGCGGCCCAGGCGCGGGAGCTTCTTCGGGAGGATCAGCCGGATGCTCTGGTGATGGACCTGCGGACCTCCGGTTCGGACGGGGTGGAGGTGATCGACGCGATCCGTAAAGGCCGCTCGAAAGCCATCCCGATCATGGTATTCCGGAGCGAAGCGCTCGATGATGCGGCGCGGGGGGACGGCTCCCCCGTCACCCGCTCGCTGGCCGCCCGTCAGTCCATGCTCGACGACCTGGACCGAATCCTGCAGGAAGGCAGAGACCGGCGTGAGGCGGCGCCGGACATCGAATCAGAGGCAGCACAACCGTCCGTTTCGTCATAAAACGGCGCTAACGGCATCGCCGGCCGGGAGGAAGGCTCGAAATGAGTACCATACTGGTGATCGAGGACGATCCGGACATTCAGCAGCTCATCCATCTCTCCCTGGAATTCACCGGGGGGTATCAGGTGCTGCTCGCCTCCGACGGGCCGGAGGGCCTGGTGAAAGCGGCGGAGGGGAAGCCGGACTTGATCCTGCTGGATGCCATGATGCCGGGCATGGATGGGTTCGAGGTGTGCCGGAGCCTGAAATCCAATCCGGAAACGGAGACGATCCCGGTCGTTTTTCTGACCGCGAAAGCGCAGGCCTCCGAAATCCAGGAAGGGCTTCGGCTGGGGGCCGCCGGCTACCTCACCAAGCCGTTCGACCCGATGAAGCTGAAGGACGAGATCGAAAGGTACCTACCCGGTGGCGAATAACCCGATGGAGCCCTCCCCACCCGCGACGGGCGACTCTCCAGCGGACAGGAGCATGGAAGAGATGCTCCTCGACCGGATGCGCGGCCCTTATCTGGAGAGCGTGAGCCGGAAAGTGGAAGCCCTGGCCGTGCTGTTGTGCCGTTCCCTCGCGGAAGGGAGCGCCGATGCCCCAGAGGAGAGGTCTTCCTCCCCGTCTTCGGATGATTCTACGGGAGTGGAATCCCCGCTTCAGGAGGCGCTTCGCCTGGCGCATAGCATGGCGGGTTCCGGGGCCTCGTACGGTTTTCCGGGCATCTCCACGCGCTCCCGCGCTCTGGAAAGGGAGATTCACGCGTACCTTCAACGGGACGAGGAGAGCCCGGACCTTTCGGCCCTGCTCGACCTCCTCCTGAGGGTCCTCCACATGCGATCCGCTCTCACCCGCGCTACGGAGGGCGACCCGTAGCTTTGCACAGAAGCAGAATAGCTGCTCTTCTTCCATGGGGGAGGATAGCGGGGTCATTTACAGGTTGTAAGCCCACGCGAGAAAGCCCCAGAGCGCCATGAACGCCAGGGCCTCCCTCATTCCGCCGAACACGAAGAGGCACAGGCCCAGCAGCCCTATCCCAAAGAGCGCCGCCCCCACCCGCGCGCGGAGCCGGGCCATGCGGATTTTCAGGAGGCCGTCCCGGATCATCCAGAAGAGCGGAAGCGCGAGGGCCATGAGCAGCAACCCGATCCAGCGCGTCATCCTAACCTCAGGTTCTCAGTGGGGCTTCGACTCCGTCAATGAACGAGAAGGCTCATCCCGTGGATAAGTCTAACGACCCACTCCCAACGAGCGAAGGATAGTTTGCAGTTCGACGATGGTGTTTTCGGCGGCCAGAAGCCGCTGCCGGAGGCGGGTGACTTCCGCTTCGGCCAGGTACCGGGCTTCCGCTTCCCCCCGCGCGATTCGCTGAAGCCGCTCCATGGACGCAACAGGGACTTCCCTCCCCTCCCGCTCTTCAGCCGGAGGCGCTGCCGGAGCCGATTCGCTCTCGCGCTCCTCCTGCGCTTCCAGCAGGGCCTCCAGTTGGGCTTCGGACCGGCCCAGGCGGATAGAGATCTCCTCGTGGCGCACCAGCAGATCGTACAGGAGGGCGGCAGGCACGGTGTTCGCCGGGGGCGGCGGCACGACCGGTTCGGGGCGGAGCGTGGGAGTGTCGGATGCCGTCGCAGGAGGCGTTTCGGAGTTCGGCTCCTCTCCGTTTCGAGCGTCGGAATCGGGAGAGCCGTACTCCGATTCGGGGAGGCGGACCCGCCATTCCGGCCCGAACTTCCCCTGCACCTTCCACGATTCAATCGAGCCGTTCCGGATCCGGACGCGGATCATTTTTTCGGTCATGCCGGTCCGTTCCGCCGCCTCGCGCACGGTCAGCCCCTCCTCCGGTGATCCCGTGTCCGAAGGCACCTGGCCTTCCGTCGCATCTGCCAGGGAGGGAGTATCGTCACCGTTGCTGTTCGTCGCCATGGACCGCCTTTCGCCTTTCCGTCGGGACTCTGTCTTCATGCACCCATGCATCAGCTGCATGGTACGACTGTCTTCATCATAGTTTACGGCATGGGGCGTGGAAAACCTTCTCACATTCCCGGCGCGGATTTCTCCGGCAACGCGGGCCGCACCTCCCCAACCGAACGTTTCGGGCATGAAGATTGCCGGGTAAGAGGCGGTGATGCTCCAGTTCGGGACGGGGCATGCCTGAAAGTTTCATTGATGAGAGGTTGCAATGTTCCGCTGGTGGAAGGGAATGGCCGGGGCAAGCCTGGCGTTGATGCTGGTCGGATTTGGATTCGTGATCGGCCAGCGACAGATGACGCAGGAGACGCGTACGGCTTCTGCCTACGTGCAGGTGAAAGAGCTCACCCACAACGCTGAAACCGGCCTCCGAAGATCGGATGACCCATCGACGGATGCAGCCCGGTATCGCGGCGCGTCCGGAGGATCGGATATATCCCGGCAGACGGAAGCTCAGAGTCCGGTGCAGGAACAGAAATCAAGCCGAACGGTGGAGAGCTCTTCCGGTTCCACCCGTCAGAAAACAGAGAAAGAATCCTCTCCTGCTGCTTCGGCAGCGAAGGGAAAAGCGCGTGTCAAACGGGAGAAGACTTCCTCCACGCGACGGAACCGAATCGGTGACACATCGACCGCTTCCTCACCTCGCCGGTCGAGAATAAGCCGGTCCGAACGGGAAGAAGACACGCGGGAACGCAAGCCCTCCCGCACCATCCCCCGGACAACGCCCACAGCAGCGTCAAAAGAGTCGTCTTCCTGGGATCGCTCCGCACGGTCACGGCGCAAACAGGCGAGCGCCTTTCCCCGAGAGGAGAACCCGACGCAAAAACCGACCTCAACCCGCCGTGCCGGAAGGTCGGAAGAGGGAGCCTCGGATGAATCCGGATCGGTCAATACGCCGGATCGATCTCCTGCTTCGGACTCCACGAAAGCCTCCGGTCGGAACGCCTGGGAACGGTTCGAGCGGCTGAGAACCCGGAGCGTTCCTTGATTAAGGAACGCATCAGGAAGCGCAGCGACGCAACCGGTGTCCCCGGTTGAAATTCCCGTTGAGGATCAACCTTTGAACTATCCACGCGTATCCCTGCGCAGCGTCGCTTCCGGAGGGGCGTGAAATGCCGATTCGGGACGCTGCTGAATGACCCAGCGCAGGCGGGAACCCTGCCGAGTCAGGATTGCGGTCCCATTGCCGCCTCCGTAGGCGCTGGTCCACCGGATCTGTGCGGTGTTGCCGTTCACGGTGCCCGACACCGGGGAGATGCAATCGACGCGGGTCGCTTTAGCGGTAATGGCGCAGTAGGAGCCGTCCAGGCGAGTACCCCGCTGGGCCAGGTCCAGGCTGAAAGTGTAGCCGCCCTGTTCAAAGTTCCAGCTGCCGGAGAACGGCCCTTTCTTTTCGTCGGCGGCGCGCAGGGAAAACGTGAGTGGGCGCTGGGGCCGCTCCGTCTTCCACCAGCTCCCCCGGATCGTTTCGGAGGAGGTGAAGTGACCCCGAAACGTGCCGGATTTTCGGCCTTTGACATCATACTCGTCCATCTCGAATTCCGTGCCGGGGAGGACTCCCCCCACCGTAGAGGTCACGCGCCCCCGCAGCGTGAGGCGGTTGCCGTTGCGAACGTAGGTGTAAGAGCCGGTGAGACGCTCCCCTTCACGTTGGAGACTCATGCGAATGGGATAACGATGGAGAGTGCCGGTAAGATCCTTGCTGAAGCGGCTCGCCTCTGCCGCTATGCACGAACCTGCAAACGCCCACAGGGAAGCGATGAGTACAGGGGATAGGGAGAGTCGGTGATAAGAATTTTGTATCATGGAACACCTGATTCTTTCGATACTGCATGTGCCGGATGGAAGGGTGATGAAGAGCGGATAACCCGCTTCGCTAGCAACGCGATCCGTAATCGAATCGGAATGCAAAAGGACGGATCGGCAGCGGATCATGGGTCACGCCGAGATCAGGCAAAGCCGGGGGAACGTGTGTAATTACCACAGCTATCTATTGAAGAAAACATGATCGTTGAATAGGCTTCGCATGAGGACCGGAGAAGCAGCGAAGATAGACGGAAAGCAGCAATACGGATGAAGCTGTATCGACTCCATTACACGCAACATCTTCCCCTATCGATGGATGCGGCCTGGAGCTTCTTTTCAAACCCGCACAATCTCGCGGCCATCACCCCTCCCTGGCTCCGTTTCACCGTCACATCGGACGTACCGGAGACGATGTACGCGGGCATGATCCTCACCAACAACGTCCATCCGTTTCAGAGGATCTCTGTTAACTGGATCACCGAGATCACCCACGTCGATGCACCTACTTTTTTCGTGGACGAGCAGCGGTTCGGGCCGTATCGATTCTGGCATCATCAGCACCGCTTCACCGCTCAGGAAAACGAGGTGCTGGTCGAGGATATCGTTCACTACGCGCTGCCCTTCGGGTGGCTGGGGCAAGCCGTGAATGGGATCACAGTGCAGAGACAGCTCCGGGAGATCTTCGCGTACCGTCGGAAAGTGCTACAGGAGCGGTTTGAAAGATGAAAGGTACCAGACGGACAAAGACAAACGGCCTTGTCTCATTCCGTTAATTGGGAAGTCCAAGTGGATATATGGGGCTCACGAGGAAGGTTTGTATAGGCGGCGAGTGTCACGAACGAGGAGAGCGGCAGTTGTTAAGAAATATCTGCTGCCGTGTCAGCGTGGGGCAGTCGAATGATGAATATCGCGCCGGATTCGGCCCCTTTTTCCAGGGAAAGCTGTCCGTCGTGCGCCTCAACGATCCGCTTGACGAGGGGGAGTCCCAATCCGGTCCCTTTCGCGCGCGTGGTGAAGAACGGCTCGAAGATGCGCTCCCGCAGCTCGTCCGGAACGCCGGGGCCGTCGTCGATGACTTTCAGCCACGTCGCCTCCGTATCGGCGCCCGCATGCACCCACACGATCCCCGTGGGACCTTCGCTACAGACCTGAACGGCGTTCTGGATGAGATTGGCGGCGGCCCGGACCATCAGATGGGGATCCATCGGGACGGGGGGAGTCCGTTCGTCCAGTTCCAGGCGGATCTCAGCGTGGGGGGGCGGGGGCAAGGTATTGAGAGCGGCCTGAACCACTTCCGACCATCGGGTGGGCCGTTTGTGAGGCCGGATGTCGCGGGAGAAATCCAGCAGGTCGTCAATGATGGTGGTGCAGGCAACGACCTGATTTTGCAGGGCGCGCAAGGCGCCTTCGATCTTTTCATCGGGGTCCTTGAGACGGAGTTTCAGCAGGTAGGCCGCGTTGTTGATGACGCCCAGCGGTCCCCTCAGGTCGTGAGCGATGGTGGCGGACACCTGCCCGATGGCCGCCAGCCGCTCCGAGCGGATCAATTGTTCCTGCGCCTCCTCCAGTTGCCGAGTCCGTTCCTGTACCCGGAGCGAAAGCGCGTCGCGCGCCTGGCCGAGCTTCTGGAGGGCGTTCGCTTTATAGATCGCCATGGCGGCGTGATGGGCGAACAGGCCGCCGAGCGTCACGTCCTCGTCGGAAAAGTGGTTCGGCCGGTCGCTGTAAAAGACGAGCGTGCCCAGCAGTTCCCCCGCGACAAGGAGAGGGTAGGTGATCAGGCATCCGATCCCCTCGCGGACCGCAAGGTCCCGGCGTTCTCCCCATTCGGGGGCGGAGGCGACATTTCGGATCACCAAAGGGTTTCCCGCACGGAGGCGGGCCAACGCATCGACGGAAATCTTAGGATTCCGGTCGGATGCTTCTTCCGTAGATCGGCGGTACGATTCGCTCAACCCTTGCCAGGCGGTGCAGCGCCAGTGTTCGTCTTCATCCACCTGCCACACCGCCAGCCGGTCGAAGACGAGGACCTGTCCTGCCGCTTCCAGGATCCCTTCCAGGGCTTCGGGGAGGGAGAGCGCGGATGCGACCGTCGCGGAGGCCGCCTGCAAACCCTCCACGCGTTTTGCGTGCTGCTGCGCCGCCAGCGCGATCTCTTCGTTACGGGCGCGCTCCCGCTCGTGAGCGCGGGCCTTCTCCACCGCCAGGGCCACATGACGGGCCGCGAGCTGAAGGAATTCCACGTCGGTCTCGGTGATGGGCCGCTGCGTGAAAAGATTATCGACGGAAAGGACTCCCAGCATCCTTTCCCCGACCGACAGCGGGACGATGGCGTGCTGCAGGAGGTTAGGAGGCGTATCGGGCGGGACGGGGATGTAGGAGAGCTCGGTGTGACGGAGGACGTACGGGACTTCCCCCCGGAGGATTCGGGAGGAATTGGGGTGCTTGTCGATCCGGGACCGATAGTCGTGCTCGGACTGGGGGCCGCCGGTCGGGTCCGTGCCCCAGGTGCCGAGCAGGTATTCCGGGTCCTGTTCATCGACCAGGAGGATGCCCGCGCGGTCGAACCCCGCTTTGTCCACGAAGGAATTGCGGATGGTGAGGAGGACCCGGTCGAGGTCCAGGCTATCGAGGCTCTCGGCAATGACCTGGATCGTCTGCCAGTGGCCGGGAGTGAGGTGAGAGTCCATGGGCCGGGGGATGCGGAGGTCAGGATCGGGATTGGAGACGACCGGCGGGGCGCTGAGCGTCAGGGGGGCGCGTGAAGAAGGAAAGCCGGATTCCCCCCGATCACTTCCCTGTCGATCCCAAAACTCCTTGTAGGACTTCATAGGCGGAAGGCGTAAGAATGTGTCAGGACGGGCGGGGAGAATCCCCCTCTGCAACGGGCCGGTGACGGTTTCCTACTCATTTTGTAGAGTCAAAAAATAGGAGCAATAAGAACCTCTCCCGTCCCCCTGGATCCATGCAGGGAGTTTCATCTACGGGGGCATTTCTTCTCTGTGTTACCTTCTATTCTTTAATTGTCGGCTCCCAAAACTGTTTTCTCTACCCGTTCTTTCCACGATTCCTATGACTTTTTCGTCACAATTCATGAAATGAGGAAGAATATGCCGGAATTTTCCATCTCCACCTGGAGTTTACACCGCGCGCTGGGACCTATGTACAGCCCGGCGGAGGACGGCTCGGGCGGGTTGATCGCGAAAGAACCCTGGGGCCCAGGGTCGTGGACTCTCCTGGACGTGCCGGCGGAAATGAAACGGCGCGGGATCCACAACCTGGAAATCTGCCACTTTCATTTCCCCCGCACGGACGAGGCGTACCTGAACGAGCTTCGCGAGGCCATCGGATCGAACGGCATCCGCCTGTTCAGCATCCTGATCGATGCCGGCGACATCACGAATCCCGAACCCAAAAAACGCGAGAAAGACCTGGCGTGGATCCGGAGCTGGATCGATATTGCGGGGAAGATGGGCGCGGAAAACGTGCGGATCATCGCCGGTGACGCGAAGCCGGACGACCCCGAAGGGTTGGAGCGGAGCGCGGAAGCCCTCCGGGAGCTTTCCACTTACGCCCGGGAGCGCGGGGTGCGGGTGATGACGGAGAATTTCCACGCGCTGACCTCCCGCCCGGAATCCGTCAACGCCCTGCTGGACCAGCTGAACGGCGAGGTCGGCCTGTGCGCGGACTTCGGTAACTTCCGAGGCGAGAGCAAGTACGACGACCTGGCGGCGATCCTTCCCCGCGCCGATTCGGTACATGCCAAGGCCGAATTCTCTCCGGACGGCGAGATCGAGCGGGAGGATTTCCACCGGTGCCTCCGGCTCGCCCAGGACGCGGAGTTCAGCGGCCCGTACACTCTTATCTTCGAGGGGCCGCAACCCGAATGGGACGGCGTGGAGATCATTCAGCGAGAGATCATGGAGACGGTCGGGGCATGAGGGGAGTGAGGGCGCACCCAACGCTCAAAGCCCAACGCTCAAAGCCCAACGCTCAAAGCCCAACGCTCAAAGCCCAACGCTCTCAAGGAGATTCAATGCCGCTCATTGACTTGCCGCTCCCGCTGCTGAAGGAGTATCAGGGACGCAATCCCCGGCCCGCAGACATGGAGGAGTTCTGGGACCGGGCGCTGGACGAGATGCGATCCGTGGGCCCCGAAGTGGAGCTGGTCCCTCATCCCCTCAAGGCTCCCTTCGCCGAGTGCTTCCATCTCTATTTTACGGGAGTGGGTGGCGCGCGGGTTCACGCGAAGTACCTGCGCCCGAAAGAGGCGAAGGAGCCGCATCCCGCCGTGCTCATGTTCCATGGCTACTCCGGCAACAGCGGGGACTGGTGCGACAAGCTGAACTACGTCGCGCAGGGGTTTTCGGTGGCGGCGATGGACTGCCGGGGGCAGGGGGGCCTCTCCGAAGTCGCGGGCGGCGTGAAAGGGAACACCCATCGGGGCCCCATCATCCGGGGCCTGGACGACTCTCCGGTGAAGCTGCTCGTCCGGCCGATCTCCCT
>JAHWJO010000344.1 GCA_019348365.1 Armatimonadota bacterium
TGGAGCCGGGCAAGGGTCTCATCCCGAACCTGACCTGCCCGTAATCCCCTGATCCCACGGAGAAGCCCTTCCTCCCCGGTGAGGGGCAATTAGATACACAGAACAGAAAGGCGGCTCCCGGAACGCTTCGGGAGCCGCCTTTCTGATTCCCTCGGATGAGTTTCTCTCTCTTCTCGTCCGGCGAACTTTCCCCCCACATGACGCGCATCCGCGCCCCCACGATCCCCGGTGCCCGGTGAACAAACCCGCTCCGACAACCGACAACCGTTAATGAACCCTTTTCGGAGTCGTTCCGATTCCCTTCGCGCCGCACCCCCTCCCCCCTATGATACAATAGGGATGGAACCTACCCCGCCGGGGTGCGATCACCGTTCAAAGGACCCAGGATTGTCTGCCTCGTTTGTTCACCTGCACGGCCATTCCGCCTACAGCCTCCTCGATGGGGCCGGGAAGATCCCGAACCTCATCGCCCGCGCCGTCGAGCTGGACATGCCTGCCGTCGCCCTCACCGACCATGGCGTGATGTACGGCGCCATCGAATTCTACCTCGCCGCAAAGAAAGCGGGCATCAAGCCCATTGTGGGATGCGAAGTCTACGTGGCCCCCCGCACCCGCTTCGACCGCGACCCCCGCCTGGACAACGAGCAGTACCACCTCGTGCTGCTCGCCCAGAACGCCCAGGGCTACCGCAACCTCTGCCGCCTGGTCAGCACGGGCTACCTCGAAGGGTTCTACTACAAGCCCCGGATCGATCACGACCTCCTCGCCCGGCATTCCGACGGGCTCATCGCCCTCTCCGCCTGCCTCGGCGCGGAAGTGCCCCAGTACCTCATGAAGGGCGATATCGACCGGGCGGCGGAGACCGCGCGCTGGTACCAAAAGCTGTTCGGGCCGGACCGCTATTACCTCGAAGTGCAGGACCACGGCATCCCGGAGCAGGCGCAGGTGAACGTCCACCTCGCCAACTTCGCCGAAGATATGGGCATCCCGCTCATCGCCTCCAACGATTTCCATTACATCCGGGGCGAAGACCACGAGATGCACGACGTTCTGCTCTGCATCCAGACGAACGCGATGAAGAGCGACCCGAACCGGATGAAATTCTTCGCGCCGGAGTTCTACTTCAAGACCCCCGAAGAGATCCATGCCAAGCTCGGGCAGTTCCCCCGCGCGCTGGAAAACACCCTCAAGGTGGCGGACCTCTGCAACTTCGAGATGGAGCTGGACACCACCCATCTCCCGCACTACGAGTGCCCTCCCGCCTTTAAGAAGCGCAGGGATCAGGGATCAGGGGTCAGGGATCAGGGAGGGTCTTCGGCGCTTCAGAGTCATGCTCGACCAGCCGAAAGCTCCCCGATCCCTGACCCCCGACCCCTGACCCCTGAAGAGGAAGACGATTACGATTCCTACCTGCGGCATAAGTGCGAGCAGGCGATCCCGCTGCTCTACCCGAACCCCACGCCGGACCTCTTCGACCGGCTGAACTACGAGCTGAAGGTCATCTCCGACAAAGGGTTCTCCGCGTACATGCTCATCGTGGAGGACTTCATCCGGTTCGCCCGGTCCCGGGGGATTCTCGCGGGCGCGAGGGGGTCGGCGGCGGGGTCGCTCGTCTCGTACCTCCTCGGGTTCACCTACATCGACCCGATCAAATGGGGCCTCCTGTTCGAGCGATTTTTGGTCCCTGAGCGCATCTCCCCGCCCGACATCGACGTGGACTTCCAGGACAACCGCCGGGACGAGATCATCCAGTACGTCAAGGACAAGTACGGCGAGGACAAGGTCGCGCAGATCATCACCTTCGGGACGATGGCCGCCCGCGCCGCCGTGCGGGACTCCGCGCGGGTCCTCGGCCTCCCTCCCTTCAAAGCCGACCAGATCGCCAAGCTGATCCCGTTCGGCATGGGCATCGACGAGGCGATGGAGAGCGTGAGCGAGCTTCAGGCCCTCGCGAAGAACGAGACGGAGGTCGCGGACCTGCTGAAGACCGCGAAAGACCTCGTCGGGATGCCGCGCCACGCGTCGGTCCACGCCGCCGGCGTCGTCATCGCGAAGGAGCCGCTCGCGGACCTGATCCCCCTCCAGCGGATGAACGACGGCTCGGTCGTCGTCCAGTTCGACATGCGGAACGTGGAGAAGGCCGGGTTCCTCAAGATGGACTTCCTCGGCCTGACGTACCTCTCCGTCGTGGACACCGCCCTGGAATTGATCGAGCGGACCACGGGGGAGCGGCTGGACCTCAACCAGATCCCCCTGGACCGCCTGCCCGAGGGCACGCCCGACCCGCCCGGCTTCCTGAACTACAACGAGACCTACGATAAGACGTACGCGCTCCTCCAGCGCGGCGAGGGGTCGGCGGTGTTCCAGCTGGAGAGCGAGGGGATGCGCCGCCTCCTCGTGGATATGAAGCCGACCGAGTTCGAGGACCTGATCGCCATCGCGGCGCTGTACCGCCCCGGCCCGCTCACCAACGGCGACACCCAGGAGTACGTGAAGCGCAAGCACGGCCTCAGCAAAGTCAATTACATGCACAAGAGCGTCGCCCACATCCTGGAGCCGATCCTGAAGCGCACCTACGGCCTGCTGGTGTACCAGGAGCAGGTCATGCGGATCGCGGGAGACCTCGCGGGGTTCTCGCCCGCCAAGGCCGACGACCTCCGCAAGGCGATGTCGAAGAAGAACGCGGAGAAGATGGCGGAGCTGCGGCCCGTCTTCGTGGACGGAGCGGGGCAGCGCGGCGTCACGCCCGAGGTCGCCAACCTGATCTTCGATACGATGGTGACGTTCTCGGCCTACGCCTTCGGCCTCAACCACTCCGCCGCCTACGCCGTTCTCGCCTACCAGACGGCATGGCTCAAGGCGAACTACCCCGCGCAGTACATGGCTGCTCGGATGACCTCGGAAATGGAGAACCGGGACAAGGTCGCCCTCTACGTGGAGGAGCTGAAACGCTACGGCATCGAGACCCTCCCGCCCTGCGTCAACGAAAGCCATGTGGACTTCACCGTGGAGGTCGTTGGGTCGTTGGGTGATGGGGTCGTCGGGGAAAACCCCAGCCCTTCGATAAAAACTGCGGAAACCGACTCACCCCACGGCCCAACGACCCAACGACCCAACGACCCTAAAATTCGGTTCGGGATGGCCGCCATCAAAGGCGTGGGTCAGGCGGCGGTCGAGCATATCCTGGAGCTGCGCCGGAAGGACGGCCCGTTCACCTCGCTCGGGGACTTCGTCTCGCGGATCGAGCCGAGCATGGTCAACAAGGGCTGCCTGGAATCGCTCATCTCCTGCGGCGCGTTCGACGCGCTCCACACGAACCGCCATGCGCTTCTGGAGGTGCTGGACGAGGCGATTCAGATCGCGCAGCGGCTCGCGCGGGAGCGGGCCTCCCAGCAGATGAGCTGGCTGGGCATGGGCGGGGACGAGCAACACGCCAAACCGACTCTGAACCTTCCCGACGTGCCGGAGTTCGACCAGAAAAAGAAGCTCGCGCTGGAGAAGGAATTGCTCGGCCTCTACCTCTCCGACCACCCCCTCCGCAGCGCGGCCTTCGCCTTGAAGAAGTACCGGCCCACCCCGATCCGCGCCCTCTCCGAGCTGGGGGACCGGCAGGACGTGACCCTTGCCGGGATCGTGGCGAACACGAAACGCTCCATCAGCAAGACGAGCAATAAGGAGTGGATGCTGCTCACCCTTGAAGACCTGTCGGGGACGATCACCGTCAGCCTGTTCCCCAAAACTTTTGAAGAGTACGGGAATCTCATCGAGAAGGAGAAGATCCTCGTCATCAAGGGCAAGACGAGCCACCGGGAACGAGTGCGGTCGGACGAC
Organism: Armatimonadota bacterium; assembly: GCA_019348365.1. GTDB lineage: Bacteria > Armatimonadota > DTGP01 > DTGP01 > JAHWJO01 > JAHWJO01. The sequence goes on from JAHWJO010000344.1 coordinate 3,832, forward strand.
GAGGAGGGGCAGGTGACGGTGGAGGTCTCGGCGGACGAGATCATCGAGGTCAGCGAAAAGGCCCTCGAAGCCGCCGCCGCGCGTTACGTCGATGAGCGGGGAAGAGACGACGAGCAACGGGCGAATGACGAACGGGTATCGGCGGATGCCTCCGGGCAGGCCGCCGCACGAGAGTCTCTCCCTCCGAAAGCTCCCGCAGGGGACGAAGAAGCGGAGATCGGGAGCGATCCTTCATCGTTCCTCCCCCCATCTACCTCGGAGGCCACCGGTCCCGTCCACGTCCGCCTGCCCGACCCGCTCCCGCGAGAGATCGCGGAAAAGGTGCGGGAGACATTGAGCAAGCATCCGGGTCCGGTCCCCGTCATCCTGTACAAGAACGGGAGCCGCTGGAAAACGCGATTATCCGTGGGCTTCACGCCGCAGCTCCGGCAGGACCTCAAGCAGATGCTCGGCTCGGATCAAGCCGTTTGGGTGGAGTGAACCCGTGGAAACGTTAACGTTTGAAAAGTATCTTAAATCGTTTCGCACCGAGCCGGTAGAAAGGCGTCGGTCCGACATCATCAATGGCGTGAGGACCCCACCCGTCAGTTCCGACTGGACCCATCAACAAGTGCTGGGGGAAGTGCTGCATTACCTGAAGGCATACGAAAGGGAGAAAGGAAGAGGAAAGGCGCTGCATTCTCCTTTTGACGTTCTCATTCGTCGAGAACCGTTGCAGGTGCGCCAGCCGGACCTCTTTTTCATCAGCAACGAACGTCTGGAGCAGGGAGGAGGTCCTCCGGAGTGGGGTCCGTTAAGGGTAGCGCCGGAGATAGTGGTAGAAATCCTCTCCATCGGCGAAACCGTTCGCCAGTTGAACTCAAAGCTGGAAGACTACGCCTCCATCGGGGTGGAGGAATGCTGGATCTTCCAGACCGATCCCCAAACCGTCGAAGTTCTGTATCTCGCGCCGGACGGCTGGGAAAGAGTAGCCGTTTACAACCGCACGGAGACAGCCCGATCCATGCGCTTCCCCGATCTCCTGATCCCGGTTTCAGAGATCTATTCCCAACAATAAGGATTTGTATTGTATAAATTTTTCTCCCTTTTACTGCTCCTCTGCCTGACTCTCCCCGCTCTCGCTGCCACGCCCCAACTCCCCGACTCCCCCTACGGGATGAACAACTGGGACTGGACCGACGCCGACCTCCGCGAACTGAAAGCCGCCCCCGCAAGCTGGGCGCGCGTGATGGTGGACTGGAACAAGGTCGAGGCGGAGCCGGGGAAGCTCGATTGGGCCTTCTACGATGCCGCCGTGGAGAAGCTGACCCAGGACGGGCTCCACATCCTCTTCACCGTCTACGGCCCCCCGAAGGGGTCCCTCGCGCCGAACAGCGAACTGCCGGACCCCGCGAAGTTCGGCGCGTTCGTGAAGGCGGCGGCGGAGCGGTACAAGGGCCGCGTCTCCGCTTACGAGATGCTGAACGAGGAGAACACCGGCATCTGGCCCCGCGTCTCCGACCGCCGCGCGAGCGTGTACGTCCCGATCCTCAAGGCCGGATACCAGGCGGTGAAAGCCGTCGATCCGAACGCAAAAGTGATCATGGCCGGGCTGTGGCAGTTCCCGATCTACTATCTCGAAGACATGTACCGCGCCGGGGCGAAGGGGTACTTCGACGCGATCAACGTCCACTACTACCTCAACGCCATCGAGAGCGGGCCGC
>JAHWJO010000345.1 GCA_019348365.1 Armatimonadota bacterium
GGCAGGCCAGCATCACCGCTTCCGGAGAACAAGCCAACGAGGTGAGTTCAGATCCTTCTCTCAGTGCGGATGGACGATACGTCACTTTTACCTCTAAAGCCAGCAACCTGGTTCTCGGAGACACCAATGGCATGGAGGATGTCTTTGTAAAGGATCTCCAGACGGGAGCAATTCGGAGGGTGAGTGTCTCCGACTCCGGAGAACAGGGGAATCATTGGAGTGGTAGTCCTTCCCTCAATGCGGATGGTCGATATGTTGCCTTTCATTCCGTAGCGAATAACCTCGTGCCGGGCGACACCTACGGTTCCTGGGATATCTTCGTGGCGGATGTGGGGCTGAGCAGAGGAGCCCCGAATTTGGGAGACCTCACCGGCGATAGCCTCATCGATATCCGGGATGCGGTGCTCTCGCTCCAGTTCGCCATCCAGGTGAAGGCTCCCACCGAGGCGCAGAAGGTCGCGGGGGACGTGAAGAAAGACGGCGCCCTCAACGTGGAGGACAGCGTCCTCATCCTTCAGCACATCGTCTTCGGCGCGCCGTTGGAATAGAGGGGCCGTCCCGCGCTAGAATCGTGTCAGGCCACCGCTACACGACTACGCAAAGGACGACCCCATGCGCCTCGATCACGTCAACATCGTCGTCTCCGACATGGAACGCTCCTGCCGCTTCTACGGCGAAACCCTCGGCCTCCGGCGCGGCTTCGAGTGCTTCCTGGAGGGAGAGTGGATCGAGCGAGTGACGGGCCTCTCCGGGGTCCGGGCGCGGTGTGTCTTCTTCGAGTTCCCGGCGGGGGGGCCGCGCCTCGAACTCCTCCAGTACGAGAACCCGACCGGCGAGGTCTTTCCCGCCCACCGCCTTCCCCACACCCTGGGCGCGCGGCACATCGCCTTCGAGATGGCCGATATGGACGGGTTCGTCGCCCGCCTCAAAGCGGCCGGAGTCCCTTTCCTCTCCGATCCCGTCGAGGTGCCGTTCGTCGTGGGAACCGCCGGCCGGAAGCGCGTCTGCTACTTCCACGACCCTGACGGCGTTCTTCTCGAAGCCGCCGCTTACGAGAAATGATCCTTCACCGCAGAGACGCGGAGGCGCAGAGAACCCCCTGAACCCATGAAGATGGAGGATAGAAGATGGCAGCGGCGGTTGATCCTCCATCTACTATCCTCCATCTTTCATCCTCAAGGGGTTTCTCTGCGCCTCCGCGCCTCTGCGGTGAAATTCTTGTCTATCGAAGGAGAGTCAAATGTCGCAGACGCCGAAAAAGCCCGACAAGCTGCCCGGGTTCTTCGTCGAGTTCAGCAAGAAATATCCGGAAGTCGCGCGCGCTTACAACCAGCTCGGCGATGCGACATCCAACGCCGGGCCGCTGGATGAGCATTCGATCCGGCTGATAAAACTGGGTATCGCCCTCGGAGCGCGGTCGGAGGGAGCGGTGCATTCTCACGCGCGGCGCGCCCTGGCGGCAGGCGCCTCCCCCGAAGAGTTGGAGCATGTCGCCCTCCTCGCCATCACCACGCTCGGCTTCCCTCAGGCGATGGCAGGCCTCTCCTGGATCACCGATGTCACCCGGCGAGAACCGCACGGCCCCGATCCAGACCAGCCTGCCGACTCGTCCGATTGAGCGTTGGGTCGTTGGGGGAGTCAGTGCTAAACGCCCCTATCTTGATCCATAGTTCAAGCCCGTACTCCCTTTGCAGACTCGAATAGGGGAGGGCATTTCCCAACGACCCAACGACCTCAATGTGACAATCCCGTCATCTTTCCTCCATGCTTCCCTGCACGGCTGCGACCGATGGTATAACTGAGAGGAACGCCTTCCGTATCGTACGGACGTGATTCTTTTGGAGGATGTTGACGATGGATATGCTGGACCTGCTCCTGGAAACCGTAAAGCGAGGGGCATCCGACCTTCACCTTTCTGCCGGTTCTCCCCCGATGATGCGGATCAATGGAGAGATGGTCCCGATTCGCAAAGAGCCGCTCGCGCCGGACGAGCTGCACACCATGCTCTACGATAGCTTGCAGGACTGGGTGAAGGCCCGGTTTGAAGAGACGAAGGACGTTGACTTTGCCATCGAGCTGAAAGGGGCGGGGCGCTTCCGTGCCAACCTCTACATGCAGAAGAACGGCGAAGGCGCGGTCTTCCGTACCATCAAAAGCAATCCCCCTTCCTTTGACGAGCTTCGCCTCCCGGATGCGGTCCGGCAGCTGGCGCGCAAAGAACGGGGATTGGTCCTGGTGACGGGGCCGACCGGCTCCGGGAAGTCCACCACCCTCGCCGCGATGGTCGATCTCATCAACAGCGAGCGCAAGGGCCACATCATCACCATTGAGGACCCCATCGAGTTCATCCATCCGAGTAAGAACTGCCTCGTCAACCAGCGCGAAGTGGAGCGCCACACCCACTCCTTCAACTCCGCCCTCCGGGGCGCGCTCCGCGAGGACCCGGATGTCGTCCTCGTCGGCGAGCTTCGAGACCTGGAGACCATTGAGCTGGCGATCCGGGCGGCGGAAACCGGCCACCTCGTCTTCGGCACCCTGCACACCATCAGCGCCCCCAAGACCATCGACCGTATTATCGACGTTTTCGACTCCAGCCGGCAGGCGCAGATCCGCGCGCAGCTCGCCGAATCGCTTGAAGGCGTCGTCTCCCAGATCCTCCTGCGAACGTCCAACGGAAACGGACGGGTGGCGGCCCGCGAGATCATGCTCTGCGATGCGGCGGTCCGCACCTACCTGCGGGAAGGGAAGGTCGAGCAGATTCCGGGGCACATCGAGACCCACCGGGCGCAGGGGATGATCACCCTGGAGCAGTCGCTGCAGGAATTGTTGGGCTCCGGCATCGTCACCCGCGAGGAGATCATGAAGAAAGCCCGTGACCTCAGCTCCCTCCAGATCCTCCTGGGTCAGATGGGCGGCGGACCCAATACCCCGCCCCCGAACATCCCGCGCCCCGCCATGCCGGGTTCCGCCCCTTCCGCTCCGGCGAACAGCCCTAACCTCGCCGGCCTCAACATCCGCCGCTAAGAGCAGGGGATCAGGGGTCGGGGATCAGGGGTCGGTAAATTATCGGTGGGAGGAGACTTCTCCTGTGAGCCGAAGACGTTACCGATCCCTGGCCCCCGACCCCTGATCCCTACATGAATCCTCCCCCCCATTCCGACATTCGCCTCCATAAAGCCCGAATCCGCCGGGAGCTATTGGAGCGCCGGAATGCGCTTTCCGTTCCGGAACGCATGCGCCGGGGGGAACGGATCGCCGGGCACCTGCTGGAGCATCCGCGCGTTCGATCCGCCTCCGCGCTCCTCCTCTACCTCACCTTCCGCAGCGAAGTCCCCACGGAACCCCTCATCGTCGCCCTCGCCGAAGCCGGAAAGCGTCTCGCCGTCCCTCACATGACCTCCGGGGAGCGCGCGCTCGTGGCGGCGGAATACGCCCCCGGTGATGCCCTGGAGACCGGCCCTTATGGGGTTTCCCAGCCCGTCCTCCTCCGTCCCCTTCCCGCTTCATCGCTGGACCTGGTGCTCGCGCCGGGAGCGGTATTCGACCGGAGCGGATCGCGCATGGGATACGGCAAGGGCTATTACGACCGCTACCTTTCCGATCCGGAGTTGCGCGGCTGGGTCCTCGGCCTGGCTTACGAGTTTCAGGTGCTGGACCATCTCCCCGCCGAGCCGCACGACCGCCCCATGGATGCGCTGGTCACGGAAGAAGGATGGACGCTCCGCCCGGAACCCTGACGGGAGCCACCGCCCTGATGGGAGTGAGCGCCACCAGTAATAAAGAATCAAAAAGAGCACGGCTCGCGAGAAGCCTTGCTCTTTTTGATTTCCTAACTCGATTGGAGCTCAGGGCCTAGGGGGGCAGCTCGGAAGTCGCCGCCCGTTCGCCCACCACCTGCGGGGTGAGGAAGATGAGCAGCTGCGTGTCCGTATTCGAGCGGTTCCGGCTGCGGAACAGTCTCCCGATGAGGGGAATGTCCGCAAGGAGCGGCACCCGGTTCTCCTGATCGCTCTCCTGCTTCGTGTTCAAGCCGCCGATGACCAGCGTCTCTCCGCTCAGGACGCGCCGGTTGAAGTTCTCCAGCTGAGTCCCGTTGACTTCCGGGGCGAAGGAGGAGCCGTCCGGCGAGGAAACGATTCGGGTGATGTTCTGGACGACCACCGAGCCGGAGACCGTGATCGTGCCGTCGCGGTTCACGCGGGGGATCACCTGCAAGCCGGTCGTAGCCTGAACGCCGACGACATCCGTGACCGTGACGATCCCGCCCTGGCTCTGCAGGATTCGGGGCACGAACACCGGGATGGTGGTGTTCTGGGAGATCGTCGCCGGGGAGTTGTTCTGCGTCGTGACGATGGGGCTGGAGATGACCCGTCCGCGCCCGTTCGTGGTGAGCGCGCCGATAACCGCCTGGAGGTTGCCCCGGATCACGTCGATGGAGAGGCCACTGCTCGGGACCGGGCCGGCCGTCGCGCCGACCGTCGCCGCCCGCGAGAAGAACTCGTAGTTCGCGCCGAACTGCCGGACCGCGCTCGTGGTGGTGGTGATCACATCCACCTTGATGCTGACCTGCGGCGGCGCGACATCCAGGAGGCGGATCGTGCTGCGCAGCTCATCGATGTCATCCGGCGGGCCCAGAACCATCAGGGAGTTGTCCGTCATCAGACCGGCGACCAGCTCGATGCCGGGAGGCAGGAATCCGCGAACGTTTTGCCCCGTGGTTCCGGCAGCTTGGCCGGTGGTTCCGGGCTGGCCGGGGGTACCGGGAACGCCGGGCGGGCGCGGCACATTCGGATTGGGGGTGAATCCGGGACGGCGTCCGGCCTGAGCAAACTGGTCGCGTTCGTCCGGCGCGCGGTTGAACCCGTTATTGTTGGGAAGGTTAGCGGGGGAGGGAAGGATCGCCTCGGCGCCGGTCCCGTTCGGCCCCATCATCACATTCGGATTCGAGGGACGGAGCCCCGTGTTTCCGCCAATCGTCGTGGAGAGATCCCGCCAGTCCTGCACCTCATAGGTGGGCTGAGAGTTCAGGGTCCGTCGATCGTATCCGGACGAGGGAAGGCCCAGGGCGAACAGCGCATCTTCGGGAGAGATGTGCCGCAGCTCGATCTTTTCCGTAATCAGGAATTGCCGCAGCGGATTGAGCTCCGGCGCGGGCGGGAGAACGGAGGACATCAGGGAAGAGGGGAGGAGATCGACGGGCCGGGAGGCATTGACAATGTAGGTGCCGTTCTTATCCCGATACCAGGCGATGTTGTTGGGCTTCAACATGGTATCGAGCGCTTCTTCCACCGGGCGGTCTTTCACGCTGATGGTAACGGTCTTTCCTTTCAACTCCGCTTCATTGGCAATTACGATATCCGCATCCTGGGTCAGCAGCGAGTTGAGCGCGTCGATGAGCGGCGCGCTCTGCAGCTTGACGGTGACCATCGGGCTCATGGTGATCCCGGTGGACTCCACCGTGGCGGAAGGCTCGGCGCCCAGAGGGCCTTCTTCAACCGGTGCGCTCCCTCTTCACAGGTTCACCCCCGC
>JAHWJO010000346.1 GCA_019348365.1 Armatimonadota bacterium
GGAACTTCCCTCTTTCTATCGCTCCCTCCCTAAACTCTTAGCTTGATGCACATGGATGCGATGGCTCGCGTCCTACCTTGTCGAGTTCCCGGAGAAGAAAGCACCGGATGGGACGGGAGAGGCCAAAGAACTGCCTCCCCCCGAATGACCCTCTCCGCGTCTCTGCGTCTCTGCGGTTATGAGGGCTACCGGCCCAGCATCCGCACCGTCTCCAGATAGACCCCCTGCCAGCCCCACACCCACCACGCCTCCAATTCCTCTGCGCCAACCAGAACGGCCTCAACTCTCGCCTTACACAGCGTCAGCCCCCGCCCACCCGCCGCGCCGATGTCTGGCCGGACTGCGCCGTTTCGCTCGCGTGCCACGCCAGCGCCAGCGCCCAGAAGCGGTCCCCGTGCGTTTCGGACCCACCGCCCCCGCTTGTCGGCGACGCCTCGAACTGCATGCGCCCCCCGCCGCCGAACGTCCGCTGGATCGAGCGGATCTGCGTGAGTAGCTCCCGGTCCGCCGGGAGGTCCAGCAGCCGCCGGTTCAGCGCGAGCTTGATCCCCACCGCCAGCCGCTCCTTGAGCGCCGAGGTGAAGGTGACGGGCTCCACCCGCTGCGGATGGGCGCGGGCCAGGTCCTCCGCGAGCGGCGCGCCCATCCCCGTCGCGTCGATGTTCAGGCGGCGGAGGCGCGGCGATTGCAGCAGCTCCTCCAGCAGCGCGCGCTGCTCCGCAAAGGCGGTGCGCCGGAGGGTCTTCATCAGCCGCACCGCACCCCGGCCCCCCGGCTCCCGCTCGATGACGACCAGCTCCGACGGGTGGACGCTCCGCCCCACGTCGAACCCGGCGTAGAGCGGCGCACCGGAGGCCGGAACCTCCGCCGGCTCGCCCGCCACCTCCAGATCCTCCCGGACGCACGGCATCAACTCAGACAAACCGATCCAGCCCGAAACCTCCTCCAGAAACCGGCACTCGTACTCCTGCTGAAACGAGTCCCGGTCCATCGCTGCGTAGATCGCCTTCAGCCGCTCGGAGCCGTACCACTCCACCCGCTCCTCCGTGGGAAGATCCTTCACCGCAGAGACGCAGAGGCGCAGAGAACCCCCTTTAGAGCGTTCGGATTTCCCTTCATCGTTCACCATCCACGAGCATCGCCACCACGGTACCCGGTGAAAACCGTCAGGAGTTCTCTCAGGGGTTTTTCCGCGTCTCTGCGTCTCTGCGGTGAACTGCTTTTCCACCTGCTCGTGGAACACGCCCCGGCAGCCGAACGGCGTGGAGGCCAGCGTCAGCCGCCCGCCCCGGCTGAGAACCGGCAGCGTGCCCAGGTACACCTCCCGGTCGTCGGGGTAGAAGGCGAGCTCGTCGAGGTAGACGTTCGCCCCGGCGAACCCGCGCGGCGCCCGGCACGGGAACGAGAGGATCCGCGACCCGTTCGACCACTCCAGAGCCTCCCGGCTCGACGAGGTGAGCTTTCCCCGAAGCAGGCGGGGCAGGGCGTCGTGCAGCATCTCGACGTACCGCACCTTCTCGCAGGCTTCCCGGTGGTTCAGCGACAGGAAAAGCGTCGTCGCCCGGTCCGTCAGCAGCGCATGGGCGAGGGATTCGACGGCGAAGATCCACGAAAAGCCGATCTGTCGGGATTTCAGCACGACCCGCGTCAGGGAGCGGTCGCGCAGGAACGCGAGCTGGTATGGTTCGAGAGCGTGATAGAAGCGGAGGAACCCGGCCTCGCGGGTGAGGTGGGCCACCGCCGCCTTCCAATCGTCTGAATCGCCGGTCATTCCCGCTCCTTTTTCCGGGACGGATGGGGTGAAGATAATGGATCGAAAATCGTCGATGCGCCTCCATCGGAACTCCAGCGGATCATTGTCACGTCTCATGCTTCCATGCGGGCCTCAACGTACGGTATAACGACTCGGTTGCTGTTGAACCGCCATGTTGCTGATGAGGCCGAACGGCCTGACCATGACCGGGAGGAGGAGGATTTTGAAATGGCTTACGAACCGCAGAAGAAAACACCGATCTACTGGGAACGCCTCTACGATGTCGAGCGACGCGCGGACGGCTCCATTTACGAGCATCGTTCCACCTATCGCGCCCGGGTTTTAGGCGGCTGGCTAGTCAAAGTCCGGGACCGCGACGGCGCGGGAATCATCTTCTATCCCGATCCGGATCACGAATGGGATGGCGCCTCCCTCAACTCCATCACCTGACGGCCTCCCCTCCGCCCCCTGACGGGCCTTCCTCCACATCGCTTCCATCCCGGCAACGGTCCAGGGACCGGGAAGAATGGAGTTTCTCCCCGGTCCCCCAAACACGCCGCCGATACACCGTTCGGTGGGGTTGGATTTCCGCGCCTCACCGCTCGACCCCGTTCTCCGATCCGTGCGCTTTCCCACTCTCCTTCTCCTGAAGGTAGGCGTAGGCCCGGCGCAGCCGTTCCAGCGTCAGCCCGAACGGCTCCTCTTCTTCTGAAACCGCCTCCCTCTCCTGAATTTGCGCCTGTACGTCATGGATGCACTGGCGCAGCTCCCGGATGAGGGAGGCGTTGAGCGTTTTGCCCTCTTTCGTCGCCTCCACGAACTCCTTGAACATCCCGTCCACCATAAGGCAGAGCCGCTTAAAGAGCAGGTCTTGGTCCGGGGGATGGTTAGAAGCGTCCGGTGGAGAAGAAATAGCTTCCCCGCCGGGGACGACGGTCAGAGACACGGACTCACCGGGCATGGGAGTCATGGTCCCGATGTTCGCCGTAGCGGTGCCGGACGGTCTCCCGAAGATCCTTCATCGCCACCACGACTTCCGTGATCGCCTGCGTGTGACGATCCAGCGTCGTCGTCACCAGGCGGTACATCAGAAGGTAGGCGGCAATCGGGAAACCGAGGTTACTGAACCATTGAGTGACAGGGTCTTCCATAGAGTAGCCTCAGAGTAGCCTTTGAAATAAATGAGTGGAATAAGCTTCTAATAGAAGGACTTGCACGCGCCCCATGCCCCGCAGCGGCTGCTTCTCCGGCGGAGCCAGAGGCACTCGCAGGTCAGTCCCGGTTGACGGGCGAAGGCGACAGGACCTTCGCGTAGCACTCGATGTGGGGCAGAGGCGCGTTGTAGACGCGGGGGTCGAAGTCCACGACCCAGCACCGGTCCGTGCTGCTCTCGCGGAGCATCCACCTTCGGAGGAAATCGGTGTCCGGGCGGCCCAGCGGCGTCAGCAGGTCCTTCTCGAAGTAGAGCGCCCAGAACTCCCCCGGACGGTCCCCGAACAGGTAATCCCGCTGCCGTCCCCGCACGATCTCGCCATAGGCGGGAACCAGCGCCCGCCGCCGGGTCCACCACCGGGCCGGGTCATACGGGTCGAACGGCTCATCCGTCTCCGCCGCCGCCCCGCCCGGACTTTCCGTGTACTCGTACACCTCCAGCTCATCTTATTGGTCAGTGCCGTCCGTGAAGCGGCCCTGCGAATTGCGCCGGCTCGGGCGCCATTTCTCCCGGATCTCCTGGCGGTCCAGCCGCTCCGTCTCTTTCCAGCCGACGAGGCCGAACGGCTTGTAGTGGATCTCGACGGCCTCGTTGCCGATCAGGATCCGCTCGACGAACGCCGCCACACCGCTCCGCTTCTCCTCGGCGGTGAGATCCGGACTCCGCATGAGCGCCTCGAAATCGAAGGAGGGGTCCACCTCCGGGAGCACGGGAGGCTCCGCGTCCTCCTCGAGTCTCTGGAGTTGCCCCTCCAAGTCTTTCAGCTGCGCCCGGTAGCGCTCCGGGGAGAGGCCGCCGGCGATGTAGGCGTCGGTGATCCGGTCCCGCTTGTCGAGCCAGTGTTTCCGCTTGTGCGCGCGGGCCTCCGTCGGATTCTTCGCCCGCGCCCGGTTCCTCGGGGTGAATCCCTTCGCGCGGGCGTTCGCAAGGTTCCGGGAGAGCGCGTCGAGGACGGCCTCCTCCAAGAGGGAATGAAGGAGGTAGGCGCCCTCCGGGCAGGCTTCGCGGCCGTAGCGGGAGACCTTCCCGCAACCGAGGTAGATCTGGGTCGCGTCGCCGCGGGGCCGGGCGTACATGGGGCTGGAGCAGGCGGCGCAGACGACGATTCCGGAGAGGAGGTGCTGCCGGCTCGGCGCCCGTCCGGGACCACGGCTCCGGAGGCGCTCCTTCGCGGCCTCCCAGGTCTCCAGGGAGATGATCGGCTCGTGCTTCCCCTGCACGAGGATCCAGGTCGCCGCATCGTCGGGTGCGCCCACCAAGGCGCTGGATGCGCGCACCTTCGCCCCCCGCCCGTAGGCGATGAACCCCGCATACACCGGGTTCCGGAGGAGGCACAGGAGCGACGTGGACTGCCAGGGGTTCCCCTCGTTGGTGACGTACCCCTTCCGGTTCAGCTCCTTGCAGATCCGCTGGGATCCGTGCCGGTCTTTCGTGTAGCGCTCGAAGACGAGCCGGACCGCCTCCGCCTGGGTCTCGTGGATCTCCAGCAGCTTCGTGTCCGGATTGTAGGTGTAGCCGTAGGGGGCGCGCCCCCCCACCCAGCGCCGGTGCTGCGAGACGATATGGAGATTGGTGTCGTGGACCCGTTTTCCGATCCGCTTGCGTTCGTACTGGGCGAAGGAGGAGAGATTGTAGAAGAAGATCTCGCCCTCCATGGTGGAGGTGTCGATGGGGAAGTCGAGCATGACGAGGGAACCGCCCGAGGCTTTGATCCGTTTCAGGCTCGCCGCGGCGTCGGCCACGTCGCGCCAGGCACGGTCGAGGAACTTCGTGACCATCGTGTCGCTCGTCTTCGAGTCTTCGAGCTCGGTGAGGAGGAGCCGGAGCGCCGCGCGCTTCTCCATGGAGCCGGCGCTGAGGCCGTAATCGACGTAGAGGCAGAAGGGCGGGGAGAAGCCGCGCTTTAAGCCCCACTGGATGCAGGCCTCGATCTGGGCGTCGATGGAATAGCCTTCGTTCACCTGCTCGTCGGTCGAGACGCGGACGTAGATCCGGAGGCGGCCCGGCGGGGGAGGGAGGGGGATCATGCGAGGCGCTCTTGGGTGCAGACGCGGATGTAGAGGGCGAAGTGTGTCTTCCGGATCATATTAAGCTTTGGCCCGATACCCCTGCCTTGGATGGCGTGCTGAGTGCGGATATTTCAACTCTAAACGATCATCTGCAACCATCCTATTTAGGTAATCCTTACGGAGAGTATCGGTGTTTCGGTTTAACAAATCAGCTAGGACCTGAGCGGACAGGAATCGTCCTTTACATAACTGGATAATGGTGTTCTCCATAATTCCAGAAGCCACTCTCATCCGGTTCCTTACTGGATCTGCTATTTTCTCCAGATCATAATACTCCGGCGACTCCGGTGTTAACTCCGGTGTTAACTCCGGTGTTAGGCGCAACTCCGGTGTTAGCTCCGGTGTTAGACTTGGCCCAAGGCACAAATGATAAATAGTAGCCCTTCCGTAACTACTACTATCCTTTGCAAGCATACCTCTCTCAACTAAGCCGCGTAGGCATTTTCCTATATCAGCTGGATGCTCACTTCTAAATCTCTGT
>JAHWJO010000034.1 GCA_019348365.1 Armatimonadota bacterium
GTGCCGGACCGTACGCACCCCCCGGTGCCTACGGACGCGGTGGCCTGCGGGAAACTCGTAGTATTCGTACAGCCAGTCCGCGCGCCACAGCGACGGCTTCCCGTCCAGAAGCGGCGCAAGGCTTCGCCCGTGCATTCCTGCGGGGACCGGCACTCCCGCCAGTTCCAGCATCGTCGGGGCGAGGTCCACGTTCAGGGCCATCTTCTCCGTCCGGGTGTTCGGCGGGATACGGCGGGGGTAGCGGATGAGGAGGGGGACGCGGATGGACGGCTCGTGCATAAACCGCTTGTCGAACATCCGCCATTCGCCGTGGAAGAAACCGTTGTCAGACGAGTAGATCACGGCGGTGTCGTCGAGCTTGCGGGTCTCTTGCAGCGCGTCGAGCACCCGGCCCACGTTCTCGTCCACCGCTGTCAGGGTGGCGTAATAGTCCTTCACGAACTCCAGCGAGCGCACGTCCTGGAAATCCCCGATCTTGTTGTCCGCCTCGGCGAAAGCGCGGGGCTTGCCGGGGTAGCCTTTCAGGTCCGCGTCGTAGGTGTCCGGCATGGGGACCGCTGCATCGCGGAACAGGTCGTGATGGCGGCGGGCGCGCATCCAGCTCCGGTGCGGCGCCTTGAACCAGACGAAGAGGACGAACGGCTTCTCCCGCTTCGCTTTGAGCCAGTTGACGGCATGATCCGTCACCACGTCGTCCATGTAGCCGTCGTACCGGCGGTCGGGGCCGTTCACCCCTTCGGCGATGACGGGCTGAAGGTAGTTCCCCTGCCCCCGGTAGCCGAAATAGTAGTCCCACTGCCGGTCGCGCAACGCGCCCGCCACATGCGATTTCCCGCAGAAGGCGGCCTCATACCCGGCCTGTCGCAGGTAATCGGAGATAAGGGGGAGATTTTTGGGGATCTGCCGGTTCCCGTTATCGACGACCCCGTGCGCGTGCGAGTAGAGGCCGGTGAGGAAGGAGGCCCGGCTGGGCGCGCAGAGCGCGTTCGTGACGAACATGTTTTGGAAGCGGATCCCCTCCCGCCCGATCCGGTCGATGTTCGGGGTGCGGAGGATTCGGTTCCCGTTCAGGCTCAGGGCATCCCAGCGCTGGTCGTCGGTGAGGAAGAAGACGAAGTTCGGGCGAGAGGCGTTCGGTCGCGGGGCGGGTTCCGCCGATAGCGAAGGCGTAAGCGAGAGACCCGCGAGGGCTCCCATCCCCGCGAGGATCGTCCTTCGATTTGTAATGGTCATCGGCCCGCTCCGTCCCATCGCTGATGCAGGGGCAGCGCCACCCGGCGCACGTACTCGTGCGAGTCGGAGGTGGCCGCGCGGATTTCGGGGAGCGCGGGCCGGGCTTTCTCTCCCAGACGCATCAACGCCACGATCGCGTAATGCCGCGCGGAATCCGATCCCTCTTCCAGCGCTCGGAGGAGGACCGAACGGGCGGGCTGCTCCTCGCCCCAGTCGTACAGCGCGTGGGCCGCCGCGATCCGCACAACGGATGCGGGATCCTTCAGCCGATTCGCGAGGAGGGGTTTCATCTTTGTCCGGACCGCCGGGGAGGGATTCGCCGCGTGGATGCCCCAGGCGGCCCAGTACCGCACCGAGGGATCGGGATCGTTCAAGGCTTTTGCGTAGGCGGGGATCGCCTTCGCCCCCTGCCCGTCGAGCGCCTTGATCGCCAGGAGTCGCTCCAGCAGGTCGGTCTGGCGGAGCTGCGCCTTCCAATTGTTCGATGCGGCGGTTTTCGCTTTCAGGGGGGGCAGCTTCTCGCCGGGATATTCGATGACCTCGCTGTCCTCGAACCCGAGGCGGCAGGCTTTCGCACGGAGGGTCTTCCCCGGCTCCAGCGCGACGGGCCGGGTGTAGAGCTGCCATCCGCCCTCCCCTTCCCCGAACCGGTAGGCGATGGACGCGCCGGGAGTCGGGCAGGTGATCCGGACTTTCGGAGACTCACCCGCCGTGATTCCGAGGAAGATCGGGTCCGCCGCCTTTTGCCACCGGTCGCGGGGACGCATCCGTTGCGTCAGCTCCGGCTCCGGGATCAGCCCCGTGTCGCCGGACTCCTTCATCCATGCGACGTGGGCGTTCCGCAGCCGCTCCAGGGTCGCGCGGTGTTTCGGGTCCCCGGCGAGGTTATGGATCTCGTGGGGGTCGTTCAGCGTGTCGTACAGCTCTTCGACGGGCTTGGTGTGCCGGAAGAAGAGCTTCTGCGGGCCGACGAGTCCCCCTTCCACCTGGAGCCGCCGCCACTCGCTCATCATGGGCATCTCGTCCATGTAGGCGATGTTCTGGGCGTAAGGGAGGTCGGGCCGGTAGTTGCGGATATACTTATAGCGTTTGTCCCGCACGCCGCGGATGATGTCGAGGGTCTCGTCCATCCGATCCCGGTGGGCGTAGACGTATTCGCGGGGCTTCGGCTTTTGATTGCCGAGGAACGCGCGGCCCTGCATGTGGGCGGGGACCTTCACCCCGGCGATGGAGAGCATCGTCGGGCCGAGGTCCATCAGGCTCACGAGGTCGTCGCGGACGGAGCCGGGTTTCAGCGTCCCCGGCCACCGGACGATGAGCGGGACCTGGATCCCCGAATCGTAGACCCACCGCTTCCCGCGCGAGAGCCCGCGCCCGTGGTCGCCCCAGAAGACGACGATGGTGTTCTCCGCCAGGCCGTCTTCCTCCAGTTGCTTGAGGATCTCCCCCGCCTGGAGGTCCATGGCGGTCACGAGGTCGTGATAGCGCGCCCAGTCGTTGCGGACCTTCGAGGTGTCGGGGTAGTAGGGCGGGAGCTTCGCCTTCGCAGGGTCGTGGCGGTCTTCGGGTTTGAGGTCCTGCGTGAATCGGGCGAACGCATCCGGCGCGGCGCGGACCTTTCCTTCGTGGGAGGTTTCCAGGTTGATGACGGAGAAGAACGGCTTTCCCGCCGGGCGGTTGCGCCAGTGGGCTTTTTGTCCCAGCTGGTCCCAGGCGGTGGCAGGGCTGTCGAAGTTGTAATCGGTCTTGGAGCGGTTGGTGCAGAAGTAGCCCGCCGCGCGCAGGTACTCGGTGAAGCAACGCACCTCCGGGGGCGGGACCCCCTTGCTCCGCATATGCTGGGTGCCGATGGCGGGGGCGTACATCCCCGTGATGATCGCCGAGCGGCTGGGGGCGCACACGGGCGCGGAGGAAAAGGCGTTCGCGTAGCGGACCCCCTGCTTCGCCAGCCGGTCGAGGTTCGGGGTGCGGGCGTAAGTATCGCCGTAGCTGCCGAGATCGGGGCTGAGGTCTTCGGCGCTGATCCAGAGGATGTTGGGCCGCCGGGGCGGGGCGGCGGCTTCCCCGTAAGCCGGGGCGTTGACGGCGGGAACGAGCGTCAGGAGTCCCGCCATGAGGCCGGCCTGGAGGGGGGAGGAAGGTGTCAGGCGTCGCATACGCTTCCCTTCTGATCGAACGTATCGAACGTGAGGCGGGGTCAAAACCCTTCTTACCCCTTACCTTCCCCCTGCCCCTCACCTTTCCCTTCTACAAGGATGCGCCGGTAGCGGGTCAGGGGAGGAATTCCGTCGTCGGTCACCTCCAGAATGACGTGGATTGACTTCCCCCCGGCGCCTTCCGGCATAAGGAGCACGGCTTCGGGCTCGCGCGCGTCCCGCAAATCAACCTTGCCCCGGTAGGTCCCGGCCTCGGGATAGGTCCCCCATCGGTAGGAGAGCTTCCCGCCGTCCGGGTCGGCGGACCCCTTTGCGGAGAGGCGGACTTCCTTCCCCGGCGCGGTCTTCACCCGGAGTACTGCAAGGGTACCGTCTCCGTTCAGGATGACTTTCGGGGGGTGGTTGGCTTCGCGGTACGGCTTCACGTTCCAGTCCATCCGCGCCCGGAACTCGTTCTGGAACGCCGGGCGCCACCGCCAGACCGTCGCGCGGGCGTCGGTCGTCCCGCCCATGGTATCTTTCACGTCGCGGTAGAGGCCGCCCGCCGCCCGCTCGAACCGTCCGCCCCAGCTTCCCCACTCCGGATGAGCGGGGTCGCTCAAGCCGGTGGGAAGGAAATAGAACCAGGAGGGAGTGTCGCCTTCCTTCAAAGTGGAGTGGGGGTTCGGGGCGGTCCACGTCTTCATCGGGTAGAGCGCGCCGAGCGGACCGTGCCCATCCTTCACATGAGTCTCGATCCACTCCCGCGAGGTGAGCGATTCGTCCCCGCCGAGGTACATCCCCCGGTAGGCCGACTCCCGCTTGTCCCGCCCTTCCGGCGCGGCGCTGAGAATGTAAAAGAGGTCCGGGAACTCGCGGACGATCCAGGGGCCGGTGTCGTCCTGATGGCCGATGGCATGGACCCGGAGCTTGCCGATAAATCGCTTCACCTCCTCCGGGCTGCGGTCGTTCCGCACGCGCCAGAGGGCCTGCGCCAGCTCCGTCGAGCCGCCCCAGATCGTGACGTTGATGGGCCGGGGGTCGGGTCGGTCCACGGCGGCGATGATCCAGTCCGAGCCTTTGGTGTCCTTCCCCTCACCGAGGTTCGCCACGCCTCGCTCTGGGTTCCCCGCCTTGATCCGCTTCCGCAGCTCCCCTTCCGAAGGGTAGCCGGGCGCGTGGAGCGAGAGGTTGCCCCTCACCTTCCCGTACGACTCGACGATCTCCCGGATGAGGTCGGGCCGGACGAGGTCTCGCTTCAACTCCCCCGGAGTACCGGACGCGGACGCAATGAGACCCTCGATCTCGAACTCATTGGCATGAGTCATCAGCCGGATCATCGACTGCTGATCGTCCGGGTCGCCGCCGATATCGGTCAGCACGAGGAGCCGGGGCTTATGCGATGAAGAGACGGGCTTCATGGGAGAGGGATTCATGGCGCGGTCCCGGCTTTCGGCAGTGGCGCTGAGGAGGGACGTTCCGATCAGCAGGACTTCAAAGAGGAGAAGCAGGCGTGGGAACATTTCCTGGATTCCTGGTTTCCTCATAGGATTTTCTATTCCTTCGCGGGGGATGCAGGAATGGGTGCTCTCCTCATCGGAGTCCGGTTTCTTCCCGGAGAGACGTAGGGGTAGCGGTCGAAGCGGTCCCCTTCCCCGAATGCGCGGGGGTCTTTTATTCTTTTCATCCAGCCGTCGAGATCGCTGCGAAGGCCGCGTGCCGTCTTCGCGTAGCCGGTATCACTCGCGACATTCCTCATCTGGTACGGGTCCTTGCGGAGATCGTACAGCTCCTCCGCCGGACGCTTCCCGAAGGCGAGGTCGAAGAGGCGCTGCACGCCCGGATCGTCGCGATGCTCCATCATCCAGGCTTTGGTCGGGCCGTTGTCGATGTCACCGAAGCGGGGCGGGTCCCCGGCGGGCCAGCGGTCCGGCTCGAAGTTGCGGATGTAGAGGAACTCGTCCGTCCGCACGGCCCGGATGGGGTAGCCGAGGTTCCCCGCGCGCACGTTGGCGTGCCGCTCCCGCCCGATGTAGGCCCGGTCTCGCTTCCGGTCGATCCGCCCGGATCTTTTCGAGACGAGGAGGGGGAGGAGACTGCGGCCCGTCATCTCCGGGAGGGGTTTCAGGCCCGCCGCTTCGAGGAAGGTGGGGGCGAAGTCCGGGAAGCTGACGAAGTCCTCCACCACGCGGTTCGGGGGGACGCGGGCGGGCCAGCGGACCGCGAGGGGCATCCGCGCGCCGTAGTCGTACACGTTCGCCTTGGCGCGGGGAAACGGCATCCCGTTGTCGCTCGTCATCACGACAATCGTGTTGTCGAGCTTCCCCGCCTTTTCTAATTGTCTGAGGATGTTCCCCACTTCCCGGTCGAACCGCTCGACCTCGAAATAGTAGTCCAGAATGTCGCTGCGGACCTCCGGCGCGTCCGGCAGGAACGGCGGCACGGTCGCATCCGAGAGGGATTTACCGGACGCGAGGCCGGAGCCGTGTACGTAGGGCCGGTGCGGATCGGTGCTGCCGAACCAGTAGCAAAACGGCTTTCCCTCCGGCACGCTCGCGAGGAAGGTGGAGAAGTCCTTGTAGTGCGGCCCGGCGGGATTGCGATTGCGGCCGCCGGGGCGGAGGTCGCCGGGGCTCCATCCCTTTCCCGTCAGACCGATCCGGTAGCCCGCTTTCTCCAAAAGGTCCGGATAGACGGGGAACTTCGCGTCGAGGGTGCTCCAGAGGTTCGCGCTTTCCTCCAGTCGGCTGAAGACCTGCCCCGTCAGGATCGCCGCGCGGGAGGGGGTGCATGAGGGGGAGGAGCAGAACGCGCGGGTGAACAAGACCCCCTCGCGAGCGATCCGGTCGAACGTGGGCGTTTGGAGGCCGCGCGTGCCGTACGCTCCCGCGTGGATCCACGACTGGTCGTCCGAAATGGCGAAGACGATATTCGGGCGGGTATCGGGGCCCGCTGAGGCGTCTTTGCCGTGCGCCGGAAGTGAGGCGAGACCGGCTGCCGCCAATGCGGAAGTCAGGAACAAGGATTTTTTAGGACCGGACACAATACCCTCCATCGCGGAACCCATGAAAAGACTATGTGGAAAGCAGGAAGAAAGGAATCCAGGAAAACCCCTGAAAGAGACACGGCGGGTTTCTATATCCTATCTCCATTTTCCATCTTCAAGCTCTTCCTGAATTCCTGCTTTCCTGGATTCCTCATAAAAAGCTCTTTAGCTCTTCATCCTCATACCAGGCAGCATTTCTTGTATTTCTTACCGCTGCCGCAGGGGCACGGATCGTTGCGGCCCGTGGACTTCGCGCGGGAGGCTCCTTCTCGGGCGCGGAGGAGGTCCATGATCTCCATGGGCGCGCGGCGGTGGTGCAGGAGGTCGGCCATGGTCCTCATGTATGGGTCGATGTGGGTGAAGAACCGCTTGTATCCCGCGCAGAGATAGTTCAGCCCCCACTCGCCGTCGGGCGCGCGGAGGAACCGGTGCTTGGGGCATTCCCCATGGCACGCGAACCGGACCTCGCACTGTCGGCAGTACTCCGGCAGGGTGTCCCGCTTGTCCGTGCCGAACTTCACCTGCTCCGGGGACGCGACCATCTCCGCGAGCTGCCCTTCCCTCACGTTACCCCGCCGGTACTCGGGGTAGACATAATGATCGCAGGCGTACACGTCGCCGTTGTGCTCGATGGCGAGGGCCGAGCCGCAGGTCTCCGAGAAGACGCAGAGGCTCCCTCCCATGCCGATCCAGTTTCCCAGCGCCACGTCGAAGAGCTGCACGTAGGTCCGGCCCACGTCGTTCCGCACCCATTCGTCGAAGATCTGCGTCAGGAATGCGCCGTACTGCGCCGACCGCACGCTCCATTCCGTCACCGGGGACCGTTCCTCCCCGTCTTTCGGCGGGGCGGCGAGAGAGATCTGGAGGAGCTGCCCCTCGTGCTGGAGCGGCGCGTGGGCGGACCGCTCGACGAGCGGAATGAACTGGATGAACCCCGACCCGATCTCTTTCAGGAACCGGTAGACTTCCAGCGGGCGCTCCGAATTCTTCCGGTTGACGACCGTGAGGGTATTGTATTCGACCTCGTGCTTCTTGAGGAAGTCGAGGCCGCGCATCACCGCGTCAAAGGTGGGGCGGCCCTGCTTGTCCACGCGATAAGCGTCGTGCAGCTCGCGGGGGCCGTCTACGCTCAGCCCGATCAGGAAGTTGTTTTCCCGGAAGAAGTCGCACCACTCGTCATCCAGCAGGGTGCCGTTGGTCTGGAAGGCGTTCTGGATGCGCTTGCCGTTCGCGTACTTTTTCTGGAGTTCCACCACCCGCCGGAAGAACCGCACGCCCAGCAGCGTCGGCTCCCCCCCCTGCCACGCGAAGCTGACCTCCGGCGCCCTCTGGGATCCGATGTACTGCCGGATGTACGACTCCAGCACGTCGTCGGGCATCTGCCACGAGGGGGGGCGCTCGTACAGGTTCTCCTTTTCGAGATAAAAGCAGTACGTGCAATCGAGATTGCAGATCGGCCCGATGGGCTTGGTCATCACATGGAACGCCGTCGGGAGGGTCTGGACGGGCGCGGCTCTCAAGGTCATGCTCGATACATCCGTTTCCGGGCGCTGGGGCGGCGGTCTTCCTCTCTTAACATACCGGTCTTAAGATACCGGAGCCAGGGGTGCGAATCCTTCTCTGAGACGAAGATACTCGTTGCAGCACCTCCATGATACTATCGGAGGGTTCACAGATACATTTTTTATACTCAAGCCACACCATCACGCTTGGAAACGACTCTTCTCACACCAAACGTTTATGTTCCTTTCGCTCACAATGGGAAGGGAAGCCCTGCGACGATGAACCGCCCCGGTCTGTGCTCATGCGTGGATCGGGGCGGTTCATCGTTGCAGGGGAGAGATCCAAATGATCTTCCCCAGCGATATCCTTCTATCGCCGTTCTTTCTAAATCCCCGCGATGCGCCGGAGGAGGAGAACCGCATCGTTCACGTCCAGAGACCCGTTGCCGTCCCGGTCTCCTGCCCCGAGTTCCTGGGGTGTGGGGGCGCTCTGGCCGAGGGCCAACTGGAGGAGGCGGACCACGTCCGTGATGTCCACCCTCAGGTCTCCGTTGAGGTCGCCGGAGAGACGGACGGTCATTGTTTTCGCAGCCTCGACGTTGCCCGCGATGTCTCGGGCGTAGTACGTCAACTCGTGCGTGCGCTCGGAGCTGACGGTGAACGGGCCGGTATAGAGGATTTCCTGCCCGCCGTCCAGGTGGTACCAGATACTGGCGACACCGCTCCCTTTTCGATCCTCCACCTCCAGCGCGACCTGCGTCAGGCCGCTAGGGGAGCCGGCGAACCGGGGCGTCGTCACCGGTGGGACCGCGTCGATCTTGAACGTCGCCCGGCCGGTCGTCTCGTTCCCGGCGTAGTCGCGGACGGCGTATTCCAGCCACAAAGGATCGGCGTTCGCGGGCGGGGCGGGCACGAGGACCCTGGCCTGGTTCCCGATCTGGGTGAAGGAGTTATATCTGGAGACGGCATCGTCGCAGCATGCCAACCACCCTGCGATGGCGTCCACCCCCAGGCCGTTGAAGTTATCCCGGGCCGTGATCGTCGCCCACACCCCGGTCCGATACCAGCCGGCCTCGTTGGGCGAGCCCTCGACGGTGATGGTGACGGTGGGCGGGAGCGTGTCCGTCGGCGGCCGGTCCTCGATCACGATCAGGCGAAGGTCGTCCGGGTTAGTACGAAAGCCCCTCTCCCCGTAGGTGGCGTAGAGGCGGCCCGTGGCCGGGTTGTAGGTCATGCCGGGGGACAGGGCGTGAGGAATATCGTAGGGCAGGTCGGCGACATACCAGAGATTGAGGGGCCGGTTCAGCCCGATCCAGTCCTCATACTTCAGGGAAGGCTCTCCCGACGCAGGAGTCGTGATCCCGCCGGTCCAGCGGTAGATCCGTCCGCCGTCGAGGGTGCCCTCGGAGAACTTGCGCGCGTAGAAGGCGATCTCTCCTGTGGCTTGGTTCAAAGCCATCGACTGGATGCCTTCCCCGGCCCGCAGTCCCGCGGTGAGGTCGTAACGGGCCGTCACCTTGTTATCGACGTTCGATATCAGGGTCAGGTGCTTCCCGTCCCTCTCCAGCGCGTAGAGGATACGGTTCTTTGCGTCGTAGGCGAACTGGGACACGATCCCCTGCACGGGGATCTCAATCACCGCGTTGTAAGAGCTGGTGAAAAAACCGACGGCGGGCACCCGAGCATAGCTGACATACATCTGGGTTGTGTTGGGTACCGCCACAAGGTCCCCGGGAACGTGGGGGGTCGTCATCCAGTTGGTGATGGTCAGGTATCTCGGGACGTAGGCGGCGATAAAAGATTTGCACTCCGGAGCGGAGCAGCCCCGATCAGTGAGGAAGAACTGGTAGCCGTTGGTGGCGCGACCGAGATGCTGGTTGGGGTCGAGGACGGTGGAGTCGAGCACCCTGTATGTGGCCCCGTCCACCAGGGTGAGCTCCGAACCGGTCAGGTACAGGAGGTTGTTTTTCTCGTCCACCGAGACGTGGACCGGCTCGTAGGTGGGGATCGTATGGAGCGTCTCGTGGGTCAGGCCGTCGAGGACCCGTACGCCGTTGGGGGTGGAGACGTAGATGCGGTTCGTCACGGGATTGACCGCGACGGACCGGGCCTGAAGGGGCAGCACCCCGGTGACGTTCCACTTCGCCGATGCGGGGGGAGAGAGAAAACCGACGGCAGTGAGCAGGAACAGAGGGAGGAAGAGTAAGCGCTTCAAGGGGTGACCTTTCACACACTCAATCATGGAGTGTAAACGCAGAAGTCTATCAGTTGCTTATTTGAATAATGCCTCTCTATACGGATCAAGTGCAAAAGATTTCCGTTAAAACGAATCACCCACAGGCTATGTGCAGGGCGAATGACTCCTTCTCTGAGCGCACGACCCTCGCCTGGGTGTGGTCGATGAGGGGCTGTTAAGGATAGGTAACCCAAGTTGCTACCATGGACTTTGGAAACCGAGCAATTAAAACAAGCGGTAGATTGAAAGAGACGGCCCTCCGGAGCAAGAGCAGAGAGTAAACAACGGCTCGGGAAACGGCTCCGTCGGCGCGGCCCCGAACCTCAGAGGCTCACGAATGTCGAGGTGCAGACGATGGAGGTCGTCGGTGCCTACCTGGAATACGAGCAGGACCAGCAGGCGTTCGCCTAATTCCACCGCCACCGGCGCACTTCTTCCCCGGCCTGAGGCAGGTCCACCGGATCACTTTCGTCCGCCAGGCCACAAACCTTTTGAAGGTGAAGGAGACGATCAGAAGGAAGCTGCTCTCTCAGATGGAGCGGAATCCCGCCTACCTGATCGCCAACAGCCTGCCCCCTTGAAATGTGCCGTCTCGCCAGAACGCCCCACTGCGAGCGGTTCAAGGGAGCGGGTGAATGCCCGAAGGGCAGAGGGCCGAGCCCTGGGGACTACGGCTACGACCGGCTCGCCCGGCAGACCGACTTCGGGTTACGCCTCCAAATGCGGGTCGGCCCCAGCGGCCTGATCCACTGCGTCTATCTCACCCCGGCGCAGGAGGACGAGAAGGCGCTGGAGGTATGACCGAAGAGAATGTCTTATAATATACGTATACCGAAGCTCCCCGGTCATTCGGGTTGTACGCCCATAAAGAGCATTTATCAAACGGAGCGGGTGAGATTCGAACTCACGGTGGGTTCGCCACGACGGTTTTCAAGACCGCTCCCTTAAACCACTCGGGCACCGCTCCCTGTCCACTGGAAGGGACTGGAATGGATCTGTCCTTCAGGGTTTAATTGTTGCCCATAAACCGGGGGTTGTCAAGCGCAGGACCCATCCGCTGACGGGGGCGGCCCGGATTTCGTTCGGTTGAAGCCCTCCGGCTCGAATGGTATAATTTTTCTCACGTGAATCGAACCCGTTCTCCCGCCGTCGAGTCCCTCTTCCGGCAGGACCAAGGAGTGAATGATTGAGCGAACTGGAACCCTCCCCTACCGATGCCGCAGAAGGCAACGCTGCCCCGGCCACTGAAGCTCAAGACACACAGGAAGCGCCCTCAACATCCGAAACACCCGAGGAAAAGCCTGAAAAACCCGTGCGCCGACGCTCCCCCCGACGGAAGAAGCCGACTGAGGTCACGGTGGAAGAAGGGGTAGAAACCGACGGCACCGGCGCGCTGGAGATCGCTGAAGAGACGGAACCGAAAGTGGAGGCGGCGGAAGCGCCGCCGGCCCCCGCGCGCCGCCCTCGCCGACGAAAGAGCGCCGCCACTCCCGCCGCCGAGACTCCCCGGCCCGAAACGGAATCTGCAGAAGAACCCTCCTCCGTTGAAAACCGCCCCGACGTACCGGATTCGGAGAACATCCCCCCGGTCACGGAATCGGCATCCACCGAACCCGCGTCTTCAGAAAAGCCGGAGCAGCCGGTTGAAGCTCCCCCCTCCGAAGGTCCTGCGGTGGATGCGGCCGCGACGGAAGAATCCCCGCCGGAAGCGGCTGCTGAAGCCGAAGCGAAGCCCCGCCGCCGTCGCCGCGCCCCGGCGGTGAAAGCGGAGGAGACGGAAAAAACAGTTAAAGCGGAGGAGGGGGATAAAGCGGAAACGCCGCGTCGCACCCCCCGGCGCACCCGCAAAAAGGCGGAAGAACCGGAAACGACGGAGGGAGATCGCGAAACTGGGCCATCCAGTAGAAGGCGCACCCGCAAAAAGGCGGAAGAACCGGAAGCGACTCCTGTCGTGACGGCGGAAGCAGAAGTAGCGCCGGCAGGTACGACGGTCCCCTCCGAGGATGCGGCGACGGCGACTCCGATCGCTGAGACCCCCGAACCCGAATTGACGGATACCGAGGAGTTCCCCGCCGCCGAGGTGGGGGAAGAAGAGACTCTGGAGACCGTTGGAGAAGTCGGAGAATCTCCGGTGGAAGCGGCCCCGGAGCCGGTCGATGCGGCGGAAACCCTATCCGTCGTCGAAGAGAAGGGAGCAGGAACGACAGAGGCCGAGACGGAGATGGGGACTGAAAGGCGATCCGAATTCGTGGCCGAAGCGGAAGCGCCGCCGAGGCGACGGCGGAGGGAGCGACGGCGGCGATCCCGCACGACGGCGGAGCCTGTTGCCTCGGATACGGAATCCATGGTCGAGCCCGAAGTCGGGGCGGCGGAGGAGGAAGCGGAAGCGACCTCTCCGGAGTCTGCGCGCGGGGGGATGATCGCGCCTGCATCGGAGGAGGAGGAAACCCCGCCGGAACTCCTTGCGGAAGAGACGGAAATGCTGGAAGCCCTGGACCTTCCCCCGGAAACGGAGGAAGCCGAAGAGGCGGAAGCGGTTCAAAGGCCGGAGATCACCGCCGGGGGCGAGACGACCGAGGAATTGGAAGCCACCCTCGATGCGGAGAGCCGGGAGATCCTTTCGGAAGGGCCCGAGGAAGAAGACGAATCCGCCGGCCAGCGGTCTCGCCGCCGACGGCGGCGGCGCCGGCGGCGCACGGGCCTGTCGCTCCGCGATGAGTCCCCCCTGGAGGACGAGGAGGGGGTCGGGACGGAAGACCGGCAGGCGACCGCCCCCTCCTCGTCCGATCGGGTCGAAGTCGAAGCCGAGATCGTCGAGGAGGAGATCGGGGCCGATCTTCTGGAGGACGACCGGGGCGTAGACGTTGATGACGAGGCGGACGAGGAGGTCGCGGAAGCGAGCGCGACGCCGGAGGATGGCGCCGCTGCCGAACGACGTTCCCGCCGTTCCCGATTCCCCCATCGGCGCGAACGTCGTCGTCCCGCGATGGAACAGGCGGTCATCGAGAACCGGGAAGACCCCGGCGCGTCGCCGTTACGCGTGGATATTCAGCCCGGCGTGGGTTCGTGGTTGATCGGCCGGAGCATCATCGGCTTCCGGGAGGCGTACGACATCGGCTCCGGGGAGCGCGCGGCCGTCAGCTTCCACGTGCTCGTGCTCGACGACGGCAGCGAGTGGCGCGTCCGGGGCAGCGACGATTTCGACCCCTGGCTGGAGCGTATCCTGCCCGGCGACGAGGTCTGAACGAAAAGCCATGACACACATGGAGGTGAAGGGTACGGTCGGGATAAGACCGTACCCTTCACCCCTTACCATCGCTCCTCCGCCCACGCCTCCGCTTATGAATTCTGAATCCAGATCCTCTCCGACGCTCCGTGATGACGAGAATACTCCCCTCCAGCGATTGGAACGCCTGGCGGAACCCTGGCTCGAACGGCTGACGGAACCCTCTCACGATGGGGAGCACGTGCGCCGGGTGCTTCGCCTCGCCGAGCGACTGGGGGCCGAGGATCAAGCCGATGGGGAGATCCTCCGGGCGGCGGCGCTGCTGCACGACCTCGGGCGGGCGCTGCCGGAGTCGAGCCGCCCCCATGTGGAACTCTCTGTAGAGATCGCGCATGACCTTCTGGAACGGTCCGGTTTCCCCCCGGAGAAACGGGATGTCGTTCTCCACTGCATCCGGGCGCACAGTTACTCGCGAGGCATCCCGCCGGAGACTCTGGAGGCGAAGATTCTCCGGGATGCCGACCGACTGGACGCGCTGGGCGTGATGGGAATCATCCGGACCTTCTCGTATGGCGGGACGTTTTACGATCCGGCGGATCCCCTCGCCCGTAAGAAGACTCTACCGGAGGGAGAGAAGTACTGCGTCGAGCATTTCTATGAGAAGCTGTTCAAGCTTCCCGACGGGCTCTATACCGAAGCAGCGCGGCGCATCGCGAAAGATCGCGTGGCGTTCATGGAGGAATTCCTGGCCCGGCTGGAACGGGAAGCCGTCGGGGAATCCTGAATGTCGAAGGGAGTGTCGGCGAGCCCCAGGAGGGTTGTGGAGATTCTGTAAAGAGAATTGGCCTTCTCCCAGCTACGGGGTGTGGTATGTACATGGGGTGAGTCTCACCCTGAATCCGCTTATCGTTATCCTCCCGTCTCGAGGTTATGATGTCTCCCCCCTCCCGTGGAAAACCTGCCGTTCTCGACCCACCGCCCTCCGCCGATCTCCCTATGGACCGAACCGAACCCGCCCGACGCAATACGATTCCCGCGCTGTTCCAGGGCATGCGGCCCAAGCAGTGGGTGAAGAACCTGTTCGTCTTCGCGGGGCTGGTGTTCACCGGCAACATCGCGAATCTCCCGCTTCTCGGCATCACGCTGGCGGCGTTCGCGGCGTTTTGCGCCGTCGCGAGCGGATTGTATCTCATCAACGACGTGCGGGACCGGAATGAAGATCGCTTCCACCCGACCAAGAAGAATCGCCCCATCGCTTCGGGGCGGTTGACGCCGGGTTTCGCGCTGGGTGCATCCGCCGTGTTGATCCTGGGAGCGCTCGCCCTTGCATGGGCGATCAATCCGCCGTTCTTCGCCATCGTGATCCTCTACCTGATCCTCACGATGGCCTACACCGCCGGCCTGAAGAACGTCGTCATCCTCGACCTTCTGCTGCTGGCTTCCGGGTTCGTCATCCGCGCGGCGGCGGGCGCGCTGGCGATTCAGGTCGCGATCTCTCCCTGGCTGCTCATCTGCACCACGCTGGTCGCGCTTTTTCTGGGATTGGGGAAGCGGCGTCACGAGCTGGTGCTGCTCTCGGAAGGGGCGGGGAAACACCGCCGCGCGCTGGAGGACTACACCCTCCCTTTCATCGACCAGATGCTCTCCGTCGTGACGGCGGCGACCCTGGTGGCTTACATGCTCTACGCGTTCAACTCTCAAACCGCGAAGGAGCACGACTGGATGCTCCTCACCACCCCGTTCGTGGTGTACGGCCTCTTCCGATACCTCTATCTCATCCACGTCAAGCGCGAGGGCGGCAGTCCGGAGAACGCCCTGCTCGATGACCGCGCCACGCTCATCAATTTCGCTCTGTGGACGCTGACGGTGCTCGCGATTTTCAAATGGGGGCACTGAGCGGCCCGTTCATCTCTGGAGTTTAAGCGGCTATCGGAGTTCAGTAGGTCGCGCGCCCGCCGCTGACGTCGTAGCATTGCCCCGTGACGAAGCTCGCTTTTTCGGATGCGAGGAATGCGATCACCGCCGCCACCTCTTCCGGCTGTCCCAACCGGCCCAAGGGCACGCGGGTCTTCATGTACTCCACCTGTTCCGGCGTGAGCTGGCGGAGGATGCCGGTCTCGATCACCGCCGGGGCGACGGCGTTCACCCGGATGCCCTGCCCCGCCACTTCTTTCGCCAATGCCTTGGTGAATCCGATGACTCCCGCCTTGGCCGTGGAATAGGGGATCATGTTCGGGTTCCCCTCCTTGCCCGCGATGGAGGCGACGTTAATGATCGCCCCGGACCCCCGCTCGATCATGCCGGTGAGGACGGCCCGGCAGCAGAGATAGATGCTCTTCAGGTCCACCGCCATCATCTCGTCCCACTCCGACTCCTTGACCTCCAGGAGCGGCGCGGCCCGCCCGGCGATCCCCGCATTGTTCACCAGCACGTCGATCCGCCCATGAGAGTCGAGAATGGCCTGCGCCATGCGTTCAACGCCGGCGCGGTCGGCGACATCGGCCTCGACCGCCATCACGGTCCTGCCGGCAGCGCTCATCTCCGCCGCAGCTTCTTGGGCAGCCGCCAGATCGCGGTCGGCCAGCGCCAGCGTGTACCCCTCCCGCGAGAGGGCTTCGGCGGTGGCCCTGCCGATCCCCCGCGCCCCCCCGGTCACGACCGCCACTTTCCCCTGCGATTCCATCCCTGCTCGTCCTCTCCCCGTTACGCCTGGTTCTGTGAGTCATTGATTCCCCCTCACCCCCGCGCTCCGCGCTGGCCCTCTCCCTCAAGGGGAGAGGGGATCTCATGAG
>JAHWJO010000347.1 GCA_019348365.1 Armatimonadota bacterium
GATCAATCTTACCGGAATGCTACAAAACGGATCGAACACGATCACCCTCACCCGGAGTTTCACCGGCGATTCGGCCACGGCATCGCTCATCGAGGAGAAGGCGGTCCACGAGAGCGAGGGGAACCGCATGAAGTTCGGCTGCGAAATCGAAGCGGTGTACCTGCTGGGGAGCTTCGGGGTGCAGCACTCCGGCAGCCCGGAGAAAGAGCCGAACGACAGCGTCCGCGTCCACGGCCCCTTCGCGCTGGTGGACGTGCCGGAGCGGGTCAGTTCGGGCAACCTCTCCACGCAGGGCCTCCCGTTCTTCTGCGGGACTCTCGCCATCGAGCAGGAGATCTGGATTCCCGAACGCCCCGGCGAGGACGTGCGGACGGTGCTGGAGCTGGAGACGCTGAACGCCACCGTCACGAACGTGGTGGTGAATGGGGAAGCGGTCGGGAAGTTCGCGTGGCGGCCCTATCGCCTCGACGTGACGGAGTACGTCCCCGAAGGCGAGAACATCCGGCTCCGGCTGGAGTTGACGGGGAGCTGCCGCAACCTCCTCGGCCCGCACCACCACCTCGACGGGGAGCTGCACATGGTCGGGCCGGACAGCTTCCTCGGCAAGAAGGGCTGGACCGACCGCCGCGACGCGCCGGAGTCCACCTGGAAGGACGGTTACAACATGGTGAGCTTCGGGGTAGAGGGGGAGGTGCTCGTCCTCTTCAACGTGCTCAACGAGGAAGCGCCGGATGAAAACCTCGTGCGGCGGCAATGCGGGTGAATGGGGTCGTTGGGAGGGGTGGATGGAGTAAGGGGGGTAGAGGAATGGGTTGCAGGATCATCGCTCTTCTGGGCTTCTTCTGGGTCGTTGGAATGGGGGGTGGGACGATGACGAATGCGGATGAGAAAAAGGCAGTGAACGCTTCACCGGATGGAACCGCGATCCTTAAAACGCTCCGGCCCGGACACCCGCGCCTCCTCGTCCTGGAAAGGGACCTCGAACGGGTGAAGCGGCTCATCGAGACGGACCCCACCGCCCGTCGGCTCCGGGACCTGATCCGCAAATCCGGCGAGGACCTGCTGGACGAGCCGACCGTCAAGTACGAGATCGTCGGGCCGAGGCTCCTCACCCAGAGCCGCCGCGCGCTGGACCGCGTCTACACCCTCGCAACGCTCTACCGGCTGGACGGCGATAAAAAGTGGGTCGAGCGGGCGAAGAAGGAGCTGTTCGCCGCCGTCGCCTTCCCCGACTGGAACCCCTCCCACTTCCTCGATAC
Source organism: Armatimonadota bacterium (assembly GCA_019348365.1). Classification (GTDB taxonomy): domain Bacteria; phylum Armatimonadota; class DTGP01; order DTGP01; family JAHWJO01; genus JAHWJO01. The sequence goes on from JAHWJO010000347.1 coordinate 1,260, forward strand.
CGCCGAGATGACCCACGCCTTCGCCATCGGCTACGACTGGCTTTACGACGCCCTCTCCCCCGACGACCGCAAGACGATCCGCGCCGCCATCGTGGAGAAGGGGCTGAAGCGGGGCAGAGAGGCGTACGAAGGGACCGCCCCCTGGAGGGGCTGGACGAAGGCCCATCATAACTGGAACCAGGTCTGCAACGGCGGGATGATCCTCGGCGCGCTCGCCGTCGCGGAGGAGGAGCCGGAGCTGGCGTCGTTCATCGTCACCTCCGCGCTGAAGTCGCTGCCCCTCGCGATGGCGTCGTTCGGGCCGGACGGCGGCTGGAACGAGGGGCCGGGGTACTGGAGCTACACCGTCCGGTACACCGTGCCGCTCATCGCCGCGCTGGAGTCCGCCCTCGGGAGCGACTTCGGCCTCCCCGATTTCCCCGGCTTCGACCGGACGGGGATGTTTCGGCTCCACTTCGTCGGCCCCACGGGCAAGACGTTCAACTACGCCGACGCGAGCGAGGGGGCGGGGCAGGCCCCCGACATGCACTGGGTGGCGCGACGGTTCAAGCAGCCACTCTACCACTGGGAGGCGAACCGGGCGGCCAAGGGCGGCGTGTCGGACCCGGTCTGGTTCAGCGGGGGCGGGAAGCAATCGCAGAGCGCGCTCGATCTCCTCTGGTACGGACCCGCCCCCACCGGCCCGAAGGCGACGGGCGCGCCCCTTGATGCCCTCTTCAAAGGCGTGGACGTGGCGTTCTTCCGCTCGGCGTGGGAGGACCCGGACGCGCTCTACGTCGGCTTCAAGGGCGGCGACAACGCGGCCAACCACTCCCACCTTGACCTCGGCACGTTCGTCTTCGATGCCCTCGGCGAGCGGTGGGCCGTCGAGCTCGGCGGGGACAACTACAACCTGCCCGCCTATTTTGGCAAGGAGCGCTGGAACTACTACCGCCTGCGGACCGAAGGCCAGAACACGCTGCTGCTGAACGGCCAGAACCAGGCGACGAAGGCGAAAGCCCCGTTGATCGCCTTCCGCTCGGAGCCGGAGGCCGCGTACGCCGTGGCGGACCTCTCGACGGGCTACGCCGGGCAGGCCGAGAAGGTCTGGCGCGGCATCGCGCTCGTGGACGGGCGGAAGTCGCTGCTCGTGCAGGACGAATTCACCGCGTCGGAGCCGGTGGAGTACGCGGGGCAGATGCACACCCGCGCCGCCATCGAAGTGCAGGGGCTGGAAGCCACCATGAAACTGAGCGGTAAGATCCTGCAAGCGACGATCCTGGAACCGGAAGGCGCCGTTTTCAAAGCGGAGAGCGCCGCCCCGCCCGCCCCGCAAAATCAAAACGAGGGAGTGCGGAAGCTCGTCGTACGCCTGCCGGAGAAGGTGAAATCGGCGCGGGTCGCGGTGCTCTTCACCCCGATGAAGGCCGGCGGGAAGAAGGAGTCTGAGGTGATGGTGACTCCTCTTGCGGAGTGGGTGACGCGAGCTACTGAATCTTCTAAGTAGCTGAGGGATACGAAAAACAATATGACAAGCTTACCGGTCTCAGAAATCCGACTGGAACGAGCGCGATGCAGTCTTGAAGGCTTGTCGGTAGGGGATGCCTTCGGCGAAACGTTCTTCGGCGAAGACAAAACTGTCGAAGAACGGGTTGCTGGACGCAGTTTGCAATCCGATCGATGGCATTATACCGATGATACACAGATGGCGCTCTCTATTTACCTTATTTTACGTGAGAACGGTTATGTCCATCAGGACGAATTGGCATCGAGTTTTGCTCAAAGGTACGATTCCTCACGCGGTTATGGACCTTCCATGCACAGACTGTTAAAAGATATACAGTCCGGATGTGAGTGGAAGGAGCGGGCTGGCAATCAGTTTGGGAGGCAGGGTTCTTATGGCAACGGGGCAGCGATGCGGGCAGGTCCTATCGGTGCGTACTATGCCGAAGATCTCGACACGGCAGCCAACGAGACCGTCTGTTCCTCCGTTATAACCCATACACATGAGGAGGCAATTGCAGGTGCTGTAGCCGTCGCTATTGCTGCAGCTGCTGCATGGCAATGCAGCAAACAAGGTCTTTTGAATCATTCAGATTTTTTGGATCGAATACTTCCCTGGGTACCGAAGAGTGAAGTAAGTGGTAAGCTCCGTAAGGCCAGAGATATGAGCGAAGGAGCTTCGGTTCAATTTGCCGTGTCCGTACTGGGCAACGGGTCCGATCTCTCCGCACAAGATACGGTTCCTTTTGCGCTCTGGTGTGCCGGGCAACACCTGGACAATTATTCAGAAGCGTTGTGGCTGACCGTCAGCGGCATGGGTGATCGGGATACCACTTGTGCCATTGTCGGGAGCATCGTTTCGATGTTTACAGGGTTTGAGGGGATACCGGAGAAATGGAGAGTGTTGAGAGAGCCCTTGCCCGACTGGCCTTTTGAATCGAGGAGAGCATGAATCTCGTTTGTATCGGCGCGCACCCCGACGACTGTGAGTTCTCCGTGGGCGGCACGGCGGCCAAGTGCGCCCGGCGCGGGGATACCGTCACCCTCGTCACCGTCACCAACGGCGACCGGGGCCACTTCTTCGAGGAGTACAGGACGCGCCCGCACCTGCTCGCGTCCCGGCGGATGGAGGAAGCGAGGAAAGCGGCGGCGGCCATCGGGGCGCAGAGCCGCACCCTCAACCTCCACGACGGCTCGGTGTATGTCAACGAGGAGAACACCATGGCGATGGTCCGCCTCCTCCGCGAGCTGGAGCCCGACCTCGTCCTCTTCAACCGGAACGTGGACTACCACCGCGACCACCGCTACACCGCGCAGCTCGTCCTCGACGCGACGTTCATGCTCACCGTGCCGCTCTACTGCCCGGAAACCCCCGCCCTGAAACGGATGCCCGTCTTCGCCTACTGGTTCGACCGGTTCACCGAAGGCCAGCCGTTCCGCGTGGATGTCGTCGTGCCGACCGACACCGTGTTGAAGGAGAAGGCGGACGTGGGGCAGGAGCATATTTCGCAGTTCTTCGAGTGGCTGCCGTGGCACGCGGGTCGCTACGAAGAAGTGCCGCAGGACCCGGAGGGGCGGCGGAGGCAGATCGAGGAGATGGTGAAGAATCGCGGCGAGTGGGTGCGGAAGCACGTACCCGGCGAGATCGCGGAGAGGTGGGCGCCGGGCCGCGAGTTCCGGTACGCCGAAGCGTTCCAGATCAGCGAGTACGGCGACCGCCCCGATGACGAGACTCTCGCGAAGCTCTTTCCCATCGAAGGGTAGGGGAGGGCAGGAGGCCCCGATGAACCGATCCGAACGCCACGATCCGCTCACCCTCGTCCCCGTCCGGACGGTCACCCATCCCATCGAGGCGGAGGCGATCAAGGGGATGCTGGACAGCAATGGGATTCCGGCGCTGCTCCAATCGCCGACGGTGACGAACACGTTTGTACGGGGCGTGTTCGCCGGCCCCCTTGCCGAGATCCGGATCATGGTGCCGGAGGAACGCGCGGAAGAAGCGGAGAATCTCCTTCGCGCGATGGAGAATTCGGCTCCAGCGGAAGGGGTACCGCGTCCAAACGCGGAGGTCGAGGGGAAGCCGAAAGCCCGCATCCGCCCGCGCAGAAAGAACCCACCATCGTCCGATGAAGCGTAATTTACGGGGGAATCCGGGCAAATTCAGTGAAAAGAGGAAATTGTTGCAAATAAAGAAAAATTTCACGAGGAAAAAAGGAAGAAATGTCGTATAACAAGAAATGAAGGGTGAGCGTATGGGTAAGCGAGCGGCCTTGCCGTTGACTTTGCGATTCCTACGCTGCTATACTTCCCTTAGCGACGCTCAGTTCCTGGAGGTGAGAAGATGATTAAGAAAGAGATGCTCGACCGGAAGCCGAAGCGTCCGTACGAGAAGCCGAGAATCGACTCTGAGAAGATGTTCGAGACGACGGCTCTGGCGTGCGGCAAGTGCACCACGGGCCCGTCCTCGCAGTTCTCCTGCGGCGGCGTGCCGATGAGCTCCTAATTCATCGAGGCGATACGTAATTATACCTATCGTTCGTTGAACAGGCGTTCTTTGGTGAACTTTCGGCCAAGGACGAATTGAAGTACCGTACGGTGCACACATATAAGGCGATGTCCCCGGGGACATCGCCTTATTCTTTGCCTCTGCCTTAATCTATCCGTCAGGTTTCAGGTTTACCGGAGGTGAGAAAGCAGCGCCTTGAACTCCGGCGTCCCCGCCCGCCCCAGCAACTCGTAGGCCACCATTTCCGTCG
>JAHWJO010000035.1 GCA_019348365.1 Armatimonadota bacterium
CCAGATAAAGATCACGTACAAGCTCATCTGCGTGTATCCGCGTTCATCTGCGGTTTCATAGGGGTTTATCTGTGTTCATCCGTGTTCATCTGTGGTTCCATTCTTAAGGGGTTCTCTGCGCCTCCGCGCCTCTGCGGTGCAATCAAAATCTAAAGCTCGGCTTCTTTGTGCCGCGTGGAGTGGCACTGCATGTTGACCGCCACGGGCAGGCTGACGATGTGGGTCGGGAAGCTTTCCACATGGACCGCCAGCGCCGTCACGCTCCCCCCGAAGCCGCCCGGACCCACCCCGGTCCTGTTCACCTGGTCCAGCAGCTCCGCTTCGAGCTTCGCGTCGGTGGGGTTCGGGGCGGGCTCCCCGACGGGCCGGAGGATCGCCCGCTTCGCCAGCTCCGCGCAGATCTCGAAATCCCCGCCGATCCCCACCCCCACGATGACGGGCGGGCAGGCGTTCGGGCCCGCCTCCTTCACCGCCTGAAGAACGAACTCCTTCACGCCCTCTACTCCCTGCGACGGCTTGAGCATGGAGAGGCGGCTCATGTTTTCGCTGCCGCCGCCTTTCGCCGCGACGGTGATCTTGAGCCTGTCCCCCGGCACAATGCGGGTGTGGATGAACGCGGGCGTGTTGTCGCGGGTGTTCACGCGGTCCAGCGGGTGCGCCACGATCGACTTGCGGAGCAGCCCTTCGGTGTAGCCCTGCCGGACCCCCTCGTGGATCGCTTCGGAGAGGTCGCCGCCGACGATGTGGCACTCCTGCCCCACGTCCACGAAGACGACGGTGTAGCCGGTGTCCTGGCAGGCGGGGATGCCCTCCTCCTTCGCGATCTTCGCATTTTCGAGGATCTGCCGCATGATCTCGCGGCCCGTGTCGGACTCCTCCCGCTCGACGGCGCGCTCCAGCGCGGCGAGGAAGTCGTCCGAGACGTGATAGCACATATCAATGCAGAGCTGCTTGACGGTATCGGTGATCTGTTGGGCGTGAATGTCTCTCATGGGGATTCGGGAAAGGGGCTCAGGGAAACGGAATTCGGGCAGGAAGATAACTTTCGTTCGCGCGACATTATAACACACCCCTTCGATTCCGTTCGGTTTCACGCGGCGGCTCCTACTCCGCTCCGGTCGCGGGCGACCGCTTCTGCTCCGGCGGCTCCAGCACGCTCACGTTCACCAGGGGCGTGACGTTGAACCCCGCTTCGAGGATGTTCTGCTGAATCGAGCGGGTCAGCCGATCTTTGACCTCCTCGGCGGACATCGAGAGGCCGGGATTCTGCTGCACGTACACCACGTTCAGCAGGGTTTCCTGCCCCGGAATGTTGGGCCGGGTGAACCGCACATTCGCCTCCACCAGCTTCGCCAGGCCGCTCTCCTCCACCGCCTTCTGGACGGATTCCACCGCGCGCTGCGCCCGGCTGGAGCGCTGGAAATTCGGCACGCCCCAGAACTGCCACGTCAGCAGCCCCCCCATCATCAGGACGGTGGCGGCCAGGGATCCAAAAAAGATCGGGTTCTTCCCCCGGCTGTAACGCGCCCCCTTCGGCGTGAGCCCATACGCCCGGAAGACGAGACTCCCCGAAAGGTTGATCCCGATGAGCTGGAGCATGAGGACGAACAGGCCGTTTTGGACCATCTCCCACCGGCCCAGGACGCTCGCCATCCCGATGATCCCGGTGGGGGGCGCCAGCGACGCCGCGACGAGGATCCCCACCGCCGCGCCGGAGACCAGGCTGCTCCGCTCCGACTGGCAGAGGTGAAGGGCGCCCGCCGCGCCCGCCACGAGGGGCAGCAGCGCCGAGACGGAGGAGATTTCGCTGGAGGAGACCATCTGCGAGGTGACGGTCTTCTGCTGCATCAGAAGGCTCAACAGCGCGGAGACAAGGACGGTAGTCGCCAGCCCCCCGAAGTACCGCTGGAGACCGCGCCGCAGCAGGACGGCATCGCCGCGCGCCGTCGCCATCGCCGTGATCATCGCCGGGCCGGCGAACGGCGCGATCAGCATCGCCGCCGTCAGCAGGAAGACCGTTTCGGTGTACAGCCCGATCCAGACCACCGCGCCCGCCGCCGCCGCGTAGCCCAGAAGCGCTTTCCAGGACCCCACGCTCTGGAGCCCATCCAGGAAGATTTCGATGGGGCTGCGCGGCTGGACGTTCGTGACCTGATCCGGCGCTTCCTCCGCCGGGGGCCGGAGGGCGAGCGCGCCCTGGGGGAACATGGAAACCCGGAGGTCGGGAATGGATTGCAGTCGTTCCAGCAGGCTTTCGATCTGCCGGTTCGGGACATGGACGAGCACGACCTCCTGGGGGCCGTCGCTGCCTTCGGCCTCAAATTGCGCGAGGTTCATCCCCTCGCACTCCCGCGCGGTCTGGAGGACTCGATCTCCATGACCCCTTGGCACCTGAACGATGAGTTGACGCATGCCTTACTTGTAACGGCTGATCTCCCTCCATTTCAAATGCGGAGGGACGGGGAGAGGAGAAACGGGACGGGAAAACGGCGAGAAAGGCCCTCAGCGCCGCCCGCCGTACCGCTGCTTGAAACCGATCAACGCTTCCACGCGCAGGCTGCTCATCCGGGGCCGCGCATTCCCTTCTTCCGCCTCCACCACCCGGAGGGCCTCTTCCAGAGTCGCCGGGACGTTCAGGCGCGCGGGCAGTTCCGCCAGCCCCCCCGGCACTTCGGGCGAGACCGTTACGTCGGGCGAGCGTTCCAGGAAGAGCCGCAGCAGGTGCGACGGCGAGGGGACCGTCCGCTGCTGATGCGCCGTGGGGACCAGCAGGTTGTACCGCTCGGAGCGGCGGCGGTCCCGCGTCCACCGCACGGCGAGGTCCCGCGCGACGGCATCCCGCTCCCCCTGCATCTGCCGGAGGAGCTTCCGGGTTTCGGAGTCTTTCCCCAGCCGAAGGCATGACCCGGTTTGATCCAGGAGGATCTCTTTCCGCCGGAGCCACTGCGCGTTCAGCCGCTGCGCCTCCTCCCGGCTCTGCTCCAGGTCCTTGCCGAGCTGCGCCCATTCCGGGGTGAAGCCCGCCTCCTGCGCGATCCCGCTCACCGGGTTCTCCGGCGGCCGTTTCGCCAGGTCGAGCGGCTTCCCCTGGCCCGGCAGATCGCGGAATCGCCCCTCGGACTGCGCCCGCCGGATGATCTCCTCGATGTCCATGCGTTCCCTCTCTCTTCTAAAGCAGGAGCGGTCCCGCTCCCCCACTGCTTTATTCTGACACGCCGGAGGAGGAATCGTCCGAACGGATTCCGACGGTTCCCACGCCTGACAGGAGGGGGATTCGCTATCTCCGAATGCTGTGAATAGTTCCACAGGTTTTTCATGGATTTTCCCTTTCATCTTTGAAGGAAGGGACAGGTCTGTTCGGGAAAGAAAGGCATCAAGAATCTGTTAGTGAGTGTTTGCTTAACTCATCTGAGGAGCTACGGTCCCATGCCCATGTCCCGCGAACAATTCGAAGCGCTGGTGAAAAGCCTGGAAATCCCCGCTCGGAAGGACCCTCGCGGCTATCAGTTCCGGGTGGGCTTGCTTGCCGCACTGGGATATGCCTACATCTTCGTGGCTGTGGCGCTGCTGCTGGCCCTCCTGGGCGGGTTGGTCTGGGTCGTCGTCACGCAGCGCCATGCCAATTTCGGAATCGTCAAGATCGCTCTGGTGGCGGGGGCGCTGCTCCTCCTCGTTGTGAGGGCGCTCTGGGTGCGCATTCCGCCGCCGGAGGGGCTGGAGCTGAAACGGGAGGAAGCCCCCCGGCTGTTCGAGATGGTGGACGGGATCAGCGACGCGCTCCAGGCTCCGCGCTTCCATCATATCCTCATCGACGGCGACTTCAACGCCGCCGTCGTCCAGCACGCGCGCCTCGGCGTGCTGGGCTGGCACAAGAACTATCTCCTGCTGGGCCTGCCTCTCATGCAGGCCGTCTCCCCCGAACAGTTCCGCGCCATCGTCGCCCACGAATTGGGGCACCTCTCCGGCAGCCACTCCCGGTTCGCCGGGTGGATCTATCGAATCCGCCTGACCTGGTACCAACTGATGGAAGCCTTCGACACGAGCGGCCAGTGGGGATCTTTCCTGTTCGAGCGTTTCTTCCACTGGTACGTCCCCTACTTCAACGCCTACTCGTTCGTCCTCGCCCGCTCCAACGAATACGTGGCGGACCGCTGCTCGGCGGAGGTGGCCGGGGCGAAGACGATGGCGGAGGCGCTGATCGTGACCGAGGTGAAAGGCAGCTATCTCGCGCGCAAGATCTGGCCCGGCGTCTATGAGCGGGCGAATGTGGAGCCGGAGCCGCCCGCCTCCGCCCTCACCGCCGTGGCCGCCTCGCTCCGCACCCGTCTCCCCGAGAACGATGCGTCTGGGTGGCTCCGGGAAGCACTCCTGGCGGAGACCGGCTATTCCGATACTCACCCCTCCCTCACCGACCGACTCGCCGCCCTGGGCTGCCTCCCCGATTCGCTGCCGGATTCCGCCGGTCGGACTCCCCCTCTGCCCCCTGCCGTCGAAGCCTCGGCGGCGGACGAATACCTGGGCGCATCGACGGCGGAGATCGCCGCCCGGCTGGACGCGCTGTGGCGGGAGAGCATCCAGGAGACCTGGGCGGCCCGGTATGACTACGCGCGGGAGACCCGCAAGCAGCTGGAGGCGCTGGAAGAAAAGGCCCGGCACGGTCCCCTGACAGAAGAAGAGGCTTGGAATCGGGCGCGGTGGACGCTGGAATTCTCCGATGACGAAGCCGCGATCCCCCTCCTCCGGGAGCTTTTGGCCGCCTACCCCGGCCATGTGGGAGCGCGGTACCAACTGGGCCGCGCGCTGCTGGAGAAAGGTGAAGAGGAAGGCATCGGGCATCTCGAAGCTGCAATGGAGAAAGATCCCGCCCTGGTGCTGGAGGGGTGCGGCTTCATCTACGCTTTCCTGAGGCGAGAAGGCCGATCCGAGGAGGCCGAAGGATACCGGCAGCGCGCCACCGGCCACATGGACCGGCTTGATGAGGCGCAGGCGGAGCGCGCCCGCTTCGGCCCCAAGGACGAGTACCTGCCTCATGGCCTCCCGGAAGAGGAACTGCAGAAGATCCGCGTCCAGTTGGAGCGGTACGAATCGATCCGGGAAGCGTTCCTGGTGCGGAAAGCCGTGAAGCAGTTCGAGGAGTACCCGGTCTACCTGCTCGGTATCAGCACCGATGCGAAATGGTACAAGTACACCTCCGAGACGGATGCGGCCCGTCTCGTGCAGCAGCTCGTGGGCGAGATGGACTTCCCCGGCGAGACCTTCGTGGTGATCCTCACCGGGGAATACGGATGGCTGAAAACAGTCATGCGGAATACGGAGGGGGCGCAGATTTACCCCGCATGAGGGCAGCCCCTCTCGTTTTACGGCGAAGGCGAAGGTTGAACTTCTCCGTGAGGAGGTTTTACGAGCGCGGCACCTCGTCCATCAGATAGAACGTGCCCGTGACGCAGACCACGTCCTCCGGGGCGGCCTGAGAGAGGGCGGCCCGGACGGCGTCCGGCGCGGAGGGGATCACCTGCACGTTCTCCAGATGCGGGCGGGCGGCTTCGGCGACCTCCTCCGCTGGAAGGGCGCGGGGATCGTCCGGCTGCGTGGCGATGACGCTCGTCGCAAGGGGCATCAGCTTCGCCATCGTGTCCGACAGGTGATGCCCCTTCACCGCGCCGTACACGAAATGGATATTCCGGCCCGGATATTCGGCCAGGAGGGTGTTCGCCAGCGCCTCCGCCTTTGCCGGGTTGTGCGCCCCGTCGAGCACGAGCGCCGGGTTCTCCCCCCGCACCTCGAACCGGGCGGGGAGGACGGCCCGCGCGAGGCCCGCGCGGATCGCCGCATCGGGGATGGGGACGTGCTCCCGGATGAGCTGGTCCACCGCCCCCACCGCGAGGGCGGCGTTGCGGACCTGGTGCTCTCCCTTCATCTTCAGCGTCAGGTGATCGTAGGTGTGGCGGCCCACATGGACCGTCAGCATCCCGTAATTCACGTCGGTCGTGATCTCCTGTCCCAGCCGCCACAGCGAAGAGTCGCAATCGTGGCACTGCTGCGCGATGACCTTGAGCGCCTCGCCCGTCGCGCCGGTGACGCAGGGGGTGTGCTCCTTGATGATCCCGGCCTTCTCCCCCGCGATCTCCGCTTCGGTGTGGCCCAGGCGGTCCGTGTGGTCCAGCGAGATGTTCGTGATGACGCAGACCTCCGGGAAGAGGACGTTCGTCGCATCGTACCTCCCGCCCAGGCCGACCTCCACCACGGCGAAATCGCAGTGCTGCTCGGCGAAGTAGAGGAACCCGAGGATCGTCTTCACCTCGAACTCGGTGGGCTGCCCCACGTCCGGGTTCTTCGCCAGCTCCTCCACAACGGGCCGGATCCGCTCGATCAGGCGGGTGAAGTCGTCTTCGGGGATCATCTCGCCGTTGATCTGCACCCGCTCGCGCACGGTGTAGACGTAGGGCGAGACGTACAGGCCCGTTTTGAATCCGGCATCCTGGAGGATCGCCGCGACCATGGCGGCGGTCGAGCCCTTGCCGTTGCTCCCCGCGACGTGGACGCTCCGGAATCGCCGCTCCGGGTGCCCGAACGCGGCGCACAGCGCCTTGATCCGCTCCAGCCCGAGCTTCCAGCCGTACTTGCCCAGGCCGGAGAGATACGCTTCCGCTTCTTCTAAGGTCATGGCCCCCTCCCACGCTTCAATGGATTGCGTTTCCGCTGAGTCATCGCAACACCTTTTGGGCCATGGATTCGTGATTCGGGAGGGCATCCCTTCCGGGGAATTGGGCCGGAGGAGAGAAAATTCGAGGAGGGCAAAACGCGAGGGGGGAGCCGAATCGGCTCCCCCCTCGATAAATGGATTGGAGATTACCGGAAGACATTACGGAAGGCGCGGGAAGCCCTTCCGACCGGGAAATGCCTCGATTTCCCGCCACTTCTCTTCCGTAAACGTTTGCACGTGACCGTCGAGGAAGGCCGCCCGTCGCATCCCTCGCGGATCCGGCTCCGCCTCGTAGAAGGTGACCACTTTGTAAGGAAACTCGAAGTCCGTGAGAGAGAGTTTTCCGATCCATGGATTGGCCGCGTAAGGCTGGCCGGTGAACGGGCTGTAAAACAGGTCTTGTTTCCCTTCCAGGTAGGGGAGGAGCGCCTGTTTCACCGCTTCCGGATCGTCCATCGGAGGGAGATGCTCCTCTCGATCCGCTGAATAGCTGTGGAGGGCCACGCCCAGTGTTCTGAGGCGATTGACGGACACGTTGCCGTAAGCCCCGTAATGGGCTTGTACCCCCTGGTTCCCGTTTTGGTTCGCCGCTGCTGATCCTGTATCTCTCCGCTGAGTCACCCAGAAGCCCGCGCTTCCGCCGAGGAGGACCGCGAGCGCCAATCCGGTCACCCACCGCCACGGAGCGCGGGCGCGGATGCCGGAAGCATGAGGGGAAGGAGCATATTCCCGTTGTTCGGTTAGCATGACCGTTTCCTTTCCCGTGAGTCGAAATTGCCATTTGTGGAAGGAAGTTCGGGGGACGGACCCGTTGGGCTCAATCCCGGCAAGAGGTTTCGCGAGCGTGTCATGGAGCCGGGAAAACACCCGCCCCATTTCTGGCGGCGCAACCGGGGAACGAGAGTGCGCCATCAGCCAGGCTTCGCCCCGCCGGAGCTCCTGCGCATGTCGGTGACACCGGGGACACTGAACCAGATGAGCCTCTATCTCTGCCGGGAAAACGGATTCCAGATCGCTTTCACCCAAAAATTGCTGTATCTGACGGCATCTCATCGGTCTCCCTCCTGCATCTCCGGCAGCAATCGCCGCAGTCGTTCTCTCGCGCGTCGCAACTGGCCCCGCACCGTTGATTCTTGAATGCCCAATTCCTCCGCGATCTCCCGGCAGGACGCCTCGCCGTAGTAGTAAAGCGTGGCGATGAGTCGCTGCTGCTCCGGGAGGCGGGAGAGCGCATGTCGCAGCCGGCCTGCGTCCTCATGCCGCTCGGCCATCCCCTCCGGTCCAGCAGCCGGGTCGCGGGAGACGGCATCGGCAGGAATCTCCTCCATCGCCACGGTGTTTCGCCGGAAAAGACTCCGCCCGGCGGAGTACCCTCGATGCACCGTCACGGAGTGGAGCCAGGTTGTGAAAGCGGAGTCTCCCCGGAAGCAGGGCAGGTTGCGCCATGCCGCGATCATGACCTCCTGAGCGGCGTCCTCGGCGTCCTCCGGTCGGCCCAGGAGCCGACTCAGGATTCGATAGACGCGGGGATAGTGCCGCGTCACCAGTTTATCGAACGCTCGCCGGTCGCCGGAGCGGGCGGCCTGAATGAGCATCCGATCCGTTTCATCGGCGTCGGGTTTGAGAGCGGGGTCCATTCATCGCTTCCTCCATCTGTCTGTCGCTGCGGGGAACGGAAACGTGTACCGAAATTGGGGAGCCAGGGAGTTAGGAAATTGGGGAGTTCCGTATTCTACATCTCATGTTTCAGTCGGAATGGAGTCTATCCCCTTCTGACACCTGAGGCATCAGTAACTCCCCAATTTCCTAACTTCCCAACTTCCCAACACGATGGTTGCAGCGCACGCCCGCTCGCGTTATACTCGCTTTGCAGGGAACGGCTCGCATTCTCCCTGTCCCGATTTTGACCTCTCCCCGCCGTATGATTGAGCAAGACGTTTCCGCGCGACTGAACCCCGCCCTCATCGAGCTTCAGCGCGAAGTGTTGAATTCCGGCCACCCGCTGAAAGTCCGGCTGTACGGGATGTCCATGTACCCGTTCATCCGTCCCGGCGACGTGACGGTGATCCGCGCGGTGAACTGGACCGACCTCCGGCGCGGCGATGTCGTCTTCTACGAGCGGGAGAGCCGACTCGTGGCGCACCGCGTCCTCATCCCCCCGTTCGACGCCGATTCCCCCCTCATCGCGAAGGGCGATACGCTGGAGAACTACGACCCCCCCGTGCGGCCCGACCAGCTCATGGGCCGGGTGGAGGCGCTGGAGCGGGGGAAACGGATCGTTTCGCTCGTAGACCGACGGGGCCGATGGGTCCAGATCGTCGCGGCGGAGATTTCCGGCCCGTATTCCACGCTCTTCTGGAAGGTTGCCGCGTGGCGGCGTCGAACTCTCCGGATGCTGCTGAACGCGCCCGCGTACCGCCGTCGCCGCCGAACGTCCTCGCTGGAAGGGAAGGCGCGGCTCTACGCCCCGCACGACATCGACCACCTCGCGAACTGCCTGTGGGACCTCCAGCCGCAGTTCAACTTCGCCCAGATGCGGGACTGGACGGCGCGGCAGATTGACCGCCTGAATGACGGGGGCGTCTCTCTCTGGGTGATGGAGGAGGGGCGGCGGCTCGTGGGAGTCGCCCTGCTGCACCCCCCCGACGGGGAGGGCCAGGCCGCCCTGACCGACCTGTACATCCACCCGTTGACACGGGGGTACGGTTTCGGTGAACAATTGCTGGATGCCGTGGAAGTCCACGCCGCCGCTCAAGGCGCATCCGCGCTGGCGGTCTCCCTGCCCTCCGGGGCAAAAGCCGCGCGGAACCTGCTCCGCAAGCGGGGCTGGTCGCCGTCCGGCTCTTTCGCGGCGACCCCGGCGGACACGTTCCTCCGGCAGAGCGGCGAGTCCCGTACCGTCTGGACCCGCGATCTGGAGCCGCTGCGGCGGAGCGAGACGGCGGAACTCGCTGCCAAATAACGCGCGCAAATACATACAAGAAGCCCGAAGCCCGCCCCCCTGAACGGGGATGAAGGCTTTTAGAATTCAACGGAGGAGAATGATCGCACTCACGAGTCCCCCAGAAGCCACGCAGGGAAGGGTCCCGCTGGAGATCGGCGGCGTACGCACGATCATCCGGTGCGAAGAGGAATCGTATCTCGACCTCGTTCGGGACCGCTACGAAGGGTTCCGCATCCCGTCGGGGGACGGCGAGCATCCCCTCTCCTATACGCTCCATGTCACCGTGCAGGAGGATCTCCTTCCCGGCAGCGAAGTCACTCCCACCGTCGAGCGGACCCCGGACGGCTTCCGGCTCCACCGCCGCGATTTCATGATGGACCTCGACCTGGAGCGACGGACCCTGACAGGGAGCGTTGCGCGCAGCATGTACTCCTTCGATTCAATGCTGCGAGTCTTCTTCACCCTCATCCTGCTCGACATGGACGGGGTGCTGGTGCATGGCTCCTCGATTGTGGAAGGGGGCAGAGCGTTCCTCTTCTACGGGGTCTCCGGCTCCGGGAAGACGACGACGACGATCCTCTCCGAGCCTCGCACCATCCTCTCCGATGAGCTGACGCTGGTCCGGAAAGTGGGGGAGGAGTACCGCGCGTTCGGCACCCCCTTCTGGGGCGAGCTGCAGAAGAACGGCGAGAATATCAACGCGCCGCTCCACCGCATTCTATGGCTGCGGAAGGACCCGGAGGTCTACCTGGAGGAGCAGACACCCCGGCAGGCCCTCCAGCGCCTGCTGCCCTGCATCCTCTTCTTCGCGCAGGAGCCGGACCTCGTGAATCGCGTGGTGGACCGCGTGGTGGATCTCGTGGAGCATGTGCCCACGGCAGCCCTGCACTTCCGCAAGGACGACAGTTTCTGGACTCTTTTAACCGAAAATCAGTAACCGTTCAGCCCGGCGCGGTTTGAACCGTCGGCCCCGCATGCCTGAACGATTACAAGAACCCTACCCTCAACCCGCTGAACCTTGAACTCAGGAGGAACTCTTATGATGACCGATGACGTGCTCGATAAGCTGCTCGTTCGCCACCCTCACGCCGCGTGGCGGCCCGTTGCGGGGGAGACGGTGATCGTCACTCCCATCGACAGCTACATGCACACCCTCAACGACCCGGCGGGCTACATCTGGCAGAAGTCGGACGGCGATTACACCGTGCGGCAGGTGGTGGACGGCATGTGCAAGGAATTCGACGTGGACCCGGAGACCGCCAAGCAGGATTGCCTGGCGTTCATCCAGGAGTTGATGGACAAGGACATGGTCACCCTCCACGATCAGGAGGAGTCGGAGGAGCTGCCCCGGTTCTGAGGGGCCGTCTGTGGGTCTGTGAGTTCCCCTCACCCCCGCGCTTCGCGCTGGCCCTCTCCCTCAGGGGAGAGGGAGTCTGGTGAGAGAGGCTTCGGCTTCGGATACAGCGTACTCGTACCGGAATCATAACCGTCAAACGTACGGATCGGAAGGCGTTCAGATACTGAACCCTTGTTCTTCCCAGAAAGCGTAAGGCCTAAGCCGGAACATCGTACGTTCCGATTCCCTCTCCCCTTGAGGGAGAGGGCCAGCGCGAAGCGCGGGGGTGAGGGCGACTCACAGACTCCCCGACCCACGACTCAGAGACTCAAGATCCCCCGGCCCGGCGCGCCTTGCCTCCGGACCTCCGGGAGAAAAAGGAGGCGAGGGCGAAATAGAGCGAGATGCCGAACGTCCCGCCCGCCAGGTCGATCACCGAATCTTTGGGATTGGGAGTCCGGCTGGGGACGAAGCTCTGATGGAACTCGTCCAGCCCGGCCAGGAGGATCACCGCTCCCCAGGTGTAGAATCCGGCCTTCCGGAGGGGCGCCCCGCTGCCATGGAACGCCCGCAGCAGCAGCACTCCGAAGATGGCGTACTCCGTAAAATGCGCGGTCTTCCGCAGGGCGAACTGGATCCATTCCTGCTGCGCCGGAGCCAGGTCGAACACGCCGGGCCAGAAGAACCCCAGCACGCGGAAAAGGGTTCCCTGCGTGGAGCGGACCGATCCCAGCTCCGTCGAGAGGAGGAGCAGAAAGACCGTCCAGAGGACCGGGTACAGCCACAGCAGGAAGAGGTTTTCCTTCCGCTTCTGTTCCTCCTGCTCTTCTGAAATCGCGTTCTCGATAGCCGGCCCCTTTCCGTGGCGGACAGCGGATGGCGAGGGAAAACCCTGCCGGAAGCCGAATCCAGCCTCTACAACAGGCTGCCGACCCGTTGGCTTCCCCACTGATCCTTCGACCGCACGGCCCGCCTCTCTGATGGACTTCCCTCTGTAGATCCCGGCTCCAACGAATGCACGGGATTCTGCCGGATGCCGACCATGCTCACCGATCTCCGAGAGCTGTACCGCTACCGCGATCTGCTGCGGGTCCTCGTCGAACGGGACCTGAAGGTGCGCTACAAACGGTCGGCGCTGGGGTTCCTCTGGTCGTTCATCAACCCGCTGATGCAGGCGCTGGTGCTGACCCTCGTCTTCAAATTCGTGCTCAAGATCCAGATTCCGAATTATTCGGCCTGGGTGCTCGCGGCCATCCTCCCCTGGACCTTCTTCCAGAACTCCGTGCTCGATGCGGCGCAATCCATCCTGAATCATTTTACCCTGCTGAAAAAAGTCTATTTCCCCCGCGAGATCGTCCCCCTCTCCACCGTCATCTCCAACCTGATCCACCTGGGGCTTTCTTTCTTCGTTTTTCTTATCTACGCATGGATCATCCGGATTCACATCGGCCCGATGATCCTGCTGCTGCCGATCCTCGTCCTCTTCCACTTCCTTCTCAATGCGGGCATCGCCCTCGCCGTCTCCGCGATGAACGTCTATTATGAGGACGTGAAATTCATCGTGCAGGTGTTTGTGCAGCTTCTGTTTTACGTCTGCCCCATCATCTATCCCACCTCCCGGATCGTGGCGGAAGGCGGCGACCCGTTCAGCCCGATGTCCCTGCTGTTTCTCAAGCTCTACCTGCTCAACCCGATGGCCTCGCTCATCTTCGCCTATCAGAAAATTCTGCTCAGCCGGGCCGCGCAGCTGGACCCCCGCCCCCTCGACTTCGGGCTGCTCTGCATCACCTTCCTGCAGTGCCTCCTCATCGCCGCATGGGGGTACTGGTTCTTCAACAAGCGGAAATGGGAGTTTGCGGAGCGCCTATGACGAGCACAAGCGAAACGGCCATCGAAGTGACGGATCTCTGGAAGGCGTTCCCCCGCTACAAGCCGGGGATCGGGTCGCTGAAGGCGCTCTTCTCGTTCCGGTACGGCCAGAGACCGGACCGGGTCTGGGGGCTGCGGGATCTCTCGTTTACCGTGAGCCGGGGGGAGTCCGTCGCGGTCATCGGGCGAAACGGCTCGGGGAAGAGCACGCTGCTCGGAATCCTCGCGCGGGTGTACCTCCCCACGCGGGGGCGGGTATGTGTGAAGGGCCGCATCGCGCCGCTTCTGGAGCTGGGCGCGGGATTCCACCCCGAGCTGACGGGCCGGGAGAACATCGTCCTCAACGGCGCGATCCTCGGCCTCTCCCGCAAGGAGATCGACGCCCACATGGACGACATCATCCGGTTCAGCGAGCTGGAGGAGTTCATCGACACGCCGATCAAGACCTACTCCGTGGGGATGCAGATGCGGCTCGGGTTCGCGGTGGCGGTGCAGACGAAGCCGGACGTGCTGCTCGTGGATGAGGTGCTCGCCGTGGGGGATGAGGCGTTCCAGCACAAGTGCTACCGGCAGATCGAGCGGTTCCAGAAGGAGGGACGGACCATCCTCTTCGTCTCGCACGACCTCGAATCGGTGCGGCGGGTGGCCCCCCGCACGATCTGGATTCACCGGGGCGTGGTGCAGGCCGACGGCCCGACGGAGGAAGTGGTCTCGGCGTACCACGAACAGTCCCTCCGCGATGAAGAGGAAGCGACAGAATAAGATACGCGTGTCGGAGCCGCTTTACAGCTTCACCCACTCGGAAACGGTGTAGTAGAAGAAGGAGCGGCCCGGCTCCCGCAGCAACTCCAGCGTGACGACATCGGGAGCCGCTTGGAGGACGCGGGCGTATCGCCGGATATCGGGCTCCTTCCCGCCGGTGTAGACGGATGGCGGGGAGGGGAGGAGTCGGTCCCGGCTGCTCTCTGCCATGGATAGTTGGAACAGGTCCGGCGATGCCGTCCTCAACGCGGGGACTTGTCCCACCATCCCGTTGAGTTGAGTGAGAGGGACGGCCTGAGCCCCCTGGTCGGACAACTCCTTGATCCAGGCGGGATAGATCGGGT
Organism: Armatimonadota bacterium; assembly: GCA_019348365.1. Lineage (GTDB taxonomy): Bacteria > Armatimonadota > DTGP01 > DTGP01 > JAHWJO01 > JAHWJO01. The sequence goes on from JAHWJO010000035.1 coordinate 13,959, forward strand.
CCGTCAGGGCGTAGGCCCGCATATTCCAGATCCCCAAGAACCGGGACGATTGATACCCCGGCATCCAGAGGAGTACGGTCTGCTCATCCCTCGGCCTGCCCGCCAGGAAGGCGGCGAATCGCTCCGTCTCCTGCGCCGCTTGCAGCCAGGTGGACGCGAATTGCAGCGAGAGGCCCAGGTGAAAGGCGAAATAGAGCGCCAGCGCGGGCAGAACGAGGGCTCGGGCGCGGTCCCATCCCAGCCGAGCCGCACCCGTCAGGAGGATAGCGAACCCGACCGAGGGGAGAGCGCCGTACCGGTTGTGCGCCAGCCCCCCCGTCAGGAGGATCGGGCAGAAGATCAGCAGCAGGGAGAGCAGGAGTCCGCGCGGGGGCAGCGCCTCTTTGTGGCGCGCCAGCAGGATCACCATCGCTGCGAACGCCATGATCCCGCCGAGGAGGAACAGGGGATCGGTCGTGTGGCCCTGAACGATCTGGCCCGGAGAGGCGAGGACGGACCGCCACCAGTCGAACCGGAGGAAGCCGACCAGCACATGCCCGTAATTCCACGTCTCTGATGAGACCGCGTCCGGTCGAGTGGCAAGCCGCATGAGGACGTACAGCGCGTCGAGCGCCAGCAGCCCCCCGACCGTCGCCCTGCCGACGGGCCTTTGGAACGCCGGGAGAGTCATCAGGAAGAACGGCAGGAAGATTGCAGGTTCTTTGGAGAGCAGCGCGAGTACGCCGCAGAAAAGCGTCATCCCCACCCCCACCGCATCCCCGCGCGCGAGGGACGGAGAGCCGGGTTCCGCCCCCGCGCCGATCTTCTGAAACGAGACCAGTGCCCCCAGGACGAACAGGACGAGCAGGGCATCGGGTACGGCGGCGGGCCAGACCGCCGCCTCCACGCCCCAGCCGTTGACGGCGAGCGCCAGCGCGGCCATCCCTCCCCAACCCGGCGAGCCGAAGAGCCGCCGGAAGAAGAGGAGCGCGAGGATCAGGGCGAAGATACGGAGGAGAAGCAGCGCCGCGTGGAAAGGGAGCGGCTCCGGGCCGAAGAGGCGGAGCAGCCCTTCAAAGAAAACGATGCTGGTCGGGCGATAGAACGGGGGAAGAACGAGTGCCTGAACGGCGGGAGAGAAAACCTGAAGCAGGGGATGCGAAGAGACGTTTCTGACGTTGTAAAGATAATAGTAATCGTCGCTGGTGAACGGGGCGAAGAGATTCCTGCCGTAGAGCAGGAGGGTGACCCCGCAAAGGAGCAGGCACCCTAAAAGAAAGGATCCGATCCCCGGATCGCGCTTCCGATCTCCGCCGTCGCTCACGAGGATGCGTTCAGGCCGGACGTTCCCGGCTGGGTTCGTCGTTCGACGCTTCGACGGAGCGGGCGCGGGCCACGACCTGCCGCGCACGACCGCAGCCGGGGCAGCGGTCGTGCTCGCCGCTGACTTCGAGGGTGATGGGGACGACCCCCTCCTCCGGCGTCATGCCGTCGAGGGCGCGGCCCAGGCAGATGACGCAGAGCACCACGTCGAGCACGGGGTCTTCGGGGCGGATGACGGCGGCGGCCACGCGGCATGAGGGATCGAGGCAGAAGGCGTAGGCGTCCCCCTGTCCCTCCTCCCGCCGCCCGACGATGAGCCGCCCGCCGCAGGCGGGGCAGGCGGGCAGGTCCGGATCGTTGAACGACTGACGCCCCGGCAGCAGCGCGGCTTCGGCCCAGCCCAGGATCTTCTCCAACTCCATCTGGGAGAAGACGTCCACGCTGAGGTCCGGCGGGGTCCAGACCAGCGCGCCGGGGACTTCGGGAACGGTTTGCAGGTGGATGGCGTAGGAATCGAGGCCCAGTTGGGTCAGCTCGTTGTAGGCGTCGGTCTCGGAGAGGAACCGTTTGGTGAACGTCAGCGACGTGGGGTACGCGATGTTTTTCCAGCCTTCCTCTTTCAGGCGCCGGGATGCGGTGGCGAGGAAGCAGTAGGCGTCGGCAAGCTCGTCCGCGTAGGCGAGGATCCCACCCGGATCAAGCTCCGGCACGCCGTCGTACGGCCAACCGATCTGTCCCGGCAACGGGATGCTCAAGGAAAAAGCCGGCATCGCAACGGTTCTCCGATGGCTCCCGGACAAAGTGGAGGGTACTGGGGGCGCAGAGGCGGAGGGCCAGGAGATCCCGAT
>JAHWJO010000036.1 GCA_019348365.1 Armatimonadota bacterium
TGCACCCCAATTCTTGGACACGGCGTAACTGAATGCTAACATGGTCCAAGAAAGGGTGGCGCAATGAACGAGAGACGGAAATTCACTCCTGAGTTCAAGGCCCGCGTGGTGCTGGAGGCTCTGAGCGGAGCCAAGAGCAACGCCGAGCTGTGCCGGGAGCACGGCCTCAAGCCCCAGCTCCTCTCCGACTGGAAGGGCGTGTTTCTGGAGCGGGCCGCGACGGTCTTCCAGAGCGACGAGCAGAGGAGCGAAGAGGCGGCGCGGATCGCCGAACTGGAGCGGCTAGCGGGTCGGCTCTCGCTGGAGAACGAGATCCTAAAAAAGGGGTCGCGCTTCTTGACCTCCCAAAGAGGCAGGAAGTGAGCCGGTCGTTGGTGCCTCTCTACCCGACGAAGACGGTCTGTGACGTGTGGGAAGTGCCCCGGAGCAGCCACTACTACGCGCCGGTGGAGACGGACGACACCGCGGATCGGGAAGCGATGGATCGGGAAGCGATGGATCGGGAAGCGATGGATCGGGAAGCGATGGATCGGGAAGCGATCCTCAGAGTGGCCGGAGCATGGCCAACGTATGGCTACCGTCGGGTGACGGCCCAACTCCGGCGGGAGGGACACCTCCTCAACCACAAGCGGGTCCAGCGGCTGATGGGGGAGCTGGGGCTGGCGGGGAAGCCACCCGCGCGAAAGGTGCGGACGACCGACAGTGCTCACGGTTGCCCCCGCTATCCCAACCTCCTCAAAGGGCGGGACGTGATCTTCCCCGATCAGGTCTGGGTGGCGGACATCACTTACATCCGGCTGCTCCGAGAGTTCGTCTACCTGGCGGTGCTGATGGACGTGTTCACCCGGGGCATCCGGGGCTGGCGGCTGGGCCGCAGCCTGGATGGGGAGCTGACGCTTCTGGCGTTGAGAGGAGCGCTCCTGAAAGGGACGCCGCAGATCCACCACTCGGATCAGGGGCTGCAATACGCCCAGGCCGCCTACACTCAGACGCTCGAAGCCGCCGGGGTGCGGGTGAGCATGGCGGCGGTGGGGAAGCCGGAGGAGAACGGGTATGCCGAACGGCTGATCCGCACGGTCAAGGAGGAAGAGGTCGTCCTCTCGGACTATCAAGACTTTGACGACGCTCACTCTCAGATCGGTCGGTTCCTCGACGAGGTCTACACGCACAAGCGGATCCATTCGTCTCTGGGGTATCTCACCCCGGCGGAGTTCGAGGAGGAGTGGCGGTTAAGCCAGCTCACCGAGCGGCATCTGGTAACAACCCTTCAGTAAGGAACGGCAATTCCGTGTCCAACTTTTGGGGTGCAGTACAGGGAGAGCGTTCCCCTCAACGGACCTGGCATCGGAACTGCCCGTTCAATGCTCATTCAGAAATTTCGCTAACCTTTTGCGTCATCGCTTCCCCTAAAGCATGAAAGCCTATGGAAAGGGGACGGGGTGAAGAGGCGTTCCGATTCAGAGTTGGTTCACCGGGCCCGAGCGGGGGATCGCTTCGCGTTTGACGAGCTGGTGGAGCAGTACGGCGGCATGGCCCGGCGCATCGCGCGGGAGTGGACCGAAGACGACGACCTGGCCGGGGAACTCGCGCAGGAAGCGATGGTCCACGCCTACCTCTCTCTAGCGCAGTTGCGGGAGCCGGAGCGGTTCGGAAGCTGGCTGCACGGTATTGTGTCGAACGTCTGCCGGAACCATCACCGCAGCATCAGGGCCGTAACCGTTGCGCCCGAAATGCTCGAAATCCTTGAAGCCGCAGGATCTTCCAACGGGGTGAATCTTGCAGATACGGAACTCGATCCTTACCACGTCATCGAAGGTCGGGAGCTTCACCGGCGCGCCGAGGCGGCCATGCAAACGCTCACGGAGGCGGATCGGGCTGCCGCGCAGCTCTTCTACTTCGAGCAGTGGAGCGTGCAGGAGATCGCTCGGGCTCTCGGCATTTCGGTCGCCGCCGTCAAGGTGCGGCTTCACAAGGCGCGGAAACAACTTCGGGAGCGCCTGTCCCCCCTCTACCCTGAAATGATGCCATCAGGTTCTGGCCGTACAGGAGGACGTGCGATGATTCGGGTACAGGTAACGGACGTGATGGAGTCCCCGTGGGAAATGAACGGGATGACCATCAACAGTTTCTGCCTCGCGCTGCGGGAGGAGGGGGGAGACCGGGCGCTGGTCATCTGGATCGGGCAGCCCGAAGCAACGGCCATCGCCATGCGGCTCCAGGACCTCTCCTTCCGGCGGCCCATGACCTTCTACTTCATCACCAGCCTTCTGGAAGCAGCGGGGGCGAAAGTGGAAGCGGCGGAGATCGTGGACCTGAAGGATGAGACGTTCTATGCCGTGGCGAAGCTTCGGACGGGGAAGCGAGTCCGCGAGGTGGACGCCCGCCCCAGCGACGTGATTGCGCTGGCGCTGCACGCCGGCTGCCCGATTTCGGTCTCCGAAGCGGTGATGGAGCAGGCGGGGATGACGGTCCCGGCGGACCGGGATCTCGTGGGGGTGATGGGCGAGCAGCTGGGCCGGGAGGTCCGGCGGGTGGATGTGGCGATGCGCCAGCAGGTGATCCACCGTATCCCCGACCCCGAGGAGGCCGAAAGCGGCGGGGAAGAAGCCCCGCCAACGGAATAATACGGTGCTATCCCGATACACAGGAGTTTATGACCCAACGACCCACTACGGGCGCATGGGCGAGCCGTCGGGGCCGCGGGTCTGGGTCCACTGCTCGACTCCGTCGTTCGGGGGGAACTTCTCCGCCGACTCTTCTTCGATATAGCTTCCGTTGTAGATATTGCAACCCAATGTAGACATTCGATCCAGACTATATCGACTTTTTCTCGGCAGGAGGGACTTTTAACCACATATCAAACCAATCCAAAATTCGGTTGCTAAGATCTATCAGGTTCTCGGAAGACCAAGTGGAGGGAGAATGACCCTCGTCATGATAGAGTCTAAGTTCAACCCGTTGATTTAATCGTCGCAGTGCGCTGAACGTAACGCCGGCTTGAGCGGTCGCGGGCTTGTCCCTCGTCCCACATGCGAGGAGTAAAGGGGTTCGGACACTATCAAGAAAGAAGAACGGTGAATCTTCCACATATCCTGAACGGTTATCCCAGGGCGTATCGGGTCTGGGGTTCATGAAGGTCCCACTCCAGCCCAGCCATTCATTCCCCCCTTCCAGTGTCAAGGTCGCACTCGTTAGATTCACACAACCGGTGCTACACACCGCCGCTCGGAACCTTGTCGTTCGGGTCAGCAGTCCGAGCACGCAATAGCCTCCTGCGCTGTGACCGATCAAGCCCAGCCGATCCGGATCGGCTAGGCCGGAATTGATCAGATGATTGACTCCAGACAGCACCGCGTCCTCGAAGATACGCAACCGGTGATCATATCGGAGCGGGATATCCGGGACGAACACGGCCGTCCCGCGACTCGCCAGCACCTGGGCATTTTCGATGAAGACATCGCCGAATCCGAACCGGTGAAGCATGGCAGATCCGGCAACTTCCCAGGGGTAAACCCGAACGATCAGCGGCAGGGGGCGGCTCATATCCGCATCGGGAGGCAGTAACAGCGCCCCCTGCCGTATCACGCCCTCAAGAGTTCGATATTGCAGCAGTCGGGCGGTGCCTAATGAGACCCGATCTAGGTCCGGGTTCGGGGTATACAGTCGGCGAAGGTGGTATCGGGCATCGATCTTCCAGAGTTCCGGGGGGTGCTGGGCGGATTCCAGAAGCAGGAGGGCCGAACCGTCCGCCGCCATTTCCATCCCAAAGAATCCTTGCAGGTGGCCTCCTTTGGAGGATTTATTGAATACGGATACGATCTTCCCGGTGCCACTCTTGAGGTCAATGACAGCAATCCCTTCATCCTTGGTACACGCATCCCCCATCGCGACCCAGAGCGCCTCTCCATTCGTTTTCAGGAGGGGGCTGAGAGGGGACTGTATCCAGAACCGGACATCCATCGGGAGACCCGGACGGATTTCCCGATAACCGGCGCCGTTTGACTCGAATTCCCAGATACTGCCCCTCTGATCAAGGCAATAGAGAAAATTTTCGTCTTCGCTCCAGCGAGGGGGTTCGTATTTATGATAGAGATGGGCATCCCGGCATCTCGATAGATCTGTTAGATCCAACGGCCCTGAGGTGCCATCACCGGAGACGATGTAGATCCGTTGGGTCGTATAAGCGATGGAACGGCCCGAAGGCGACCAATTGAAGCTGATCCCATATTCCTGCTGAATGCGGGAGACAAGCGTCCGTTGCGGACCGCCGTTGAGAGAGATCACTATAAGATCATAATACGGCAGCCACTCCCCCTCATCATAATCCGCCAATTGGAGCAGGGCGACCCGTTGCCCGGTGGGATCGACTCGCCACCCTGTAAAGTAGAGATCTTCCGCGAGCCGCGCCACCTGTCCGGTCGCGAGATCAACCCTGCCCAGATCCGCCCGCGAACGATCCATCCATCTGTGGGACTGATGAGGCTCCTCCGCCACCGCCGGATCGGAGGTGAAAACAGTAAGCCCCTTTTGTTGCTCGCATTCTTTAACGCCTACAGCAGACTCCGTTAGATGAGGGCCTGATGGCGCCAGCTTTGTAACGATTCCACTACTGTCGGGGAGCCACTGAGGGACTTCAAAACCATAAAACGGTTTGACCCGCGCCTCCCGGTACAATCGAACGTTCTTGTTGTCCGCTTCCCATACACCCAGACATGCATCCCCCAGATCTTGTACGTATGCGGCCATCCTACGTCCATCGGGAGACCACTGAGCCTCCCAACTTGTTCCCCCTTTGGGAAAAGGTTCGAGGACCTCCCCCGTTTCCAGGCAGATGATTTGGACCTGGCTCCCTATCACTTCTTCCGATACGCCTCCCTTCGTAAACCACTCCCCCTCCGTCAGCGGCTCAGGGTTTCTCTCGGCTTTTGTGACGCTGAGGGCTAACCATTTCCCATCCGGTGACAAGTGGAGTGGCACACGAAACGTGGGGAAGCGCAAATTCAGGAGATGGTCTATCGTGAACGCAGATTTACCCATAGGTATGCCTCGGTGGGTCTGTCCGGCAGAAGAACATTTCTTTCAGGGCCGCATCGGCGTGCCGTCGGGGGCGCGGGTCTGGGTCCACTGCTCGACGCCGTCTTTCGGGGGGAACTTCGCCGCCAGCTCCTCGTCGATGTCCACGCCGATGCCGGGCGCGTCGGGGTCCGCCAGGTAGAGGTAGCCGTCGCGGAGGACCGGCGTGCCGGGGAAGACCTCGCGGACGGTGTCGTTGAACGCGCTCCACTCCTGGATGCCGAAGTTCGGGCAGGCGAGGTCGAGGTGAAGGTTGGCCGCGTGCCCGACGGGAGACACGTCGCCGGGGCCGTGCCAGGCGGTCATCACGCCGAAGTACTCCCCGAGCGCCGCCGCCTTCTTCGCCGGGGTGATCCCCCCGATGGCGCTGATGTGCATCCGCATGAAATCGATGAGGCGGTCCTTGACGAGCGGGACCCATTCGTTCGGATGGACAAACAGCTCGCCCATGGCGAGGGGCGTGGCGCACTGGTTTCGGATGACGCGGAACCACTCGATGTCTTCCGGCGCGAGCGCGTCTTCGAGGAAGAAGAGCTTGTACGGCTCGACCGCCTTCGCGAAGTTCACCGCGTCGAAGGGGCGCAGCCGCTCGTGGATGTCGTGCAGCAGCTCCACCTCCCACCCGACGGTGTTGCGTATATGCTCGATCATCTTGGGCATCTGGCGGGCGTAGGCTTTGGGGTCGTAGTACGCGCCGGAGGGGGAGCCTTCGGGGACCTTGATCGTGTCGGCCTTGCCGCCGTAGCCGCCCATCTGCACGCGGATGTACCGGATGCCCTGCTCCCAGAATTTGCGGACGTTGTCCTCCACCTGCAGGGGGTCGCGCCCGTCGGCGTGGCGGTACACGGCGGCGGCCTCGCGGCACTTCCCCCCGAGGAGCTGGTAGACCGGCATCCCCGCCCGCTTGCCGTTGATGTCCCACAGCGCCATGTCCACGCCGCTGACGGCGTTGTTGAGGACGGGGCCGTTGCGCCAGTAGCTGTGGACCATCATCTGCTGCCACAGGTCCTCGATCCGGCGGGCGTCCCGCCCGGTCGCGCCTTCGGACGGGTCCCGGTCGCCGTACGCGCCGGTGATCTGGTCCACCTTCGCGCCGACGAGGTACGGCTTGAGGTGGCCTTCGATGGCGGCGGCGACGGCGTGATGGCGCTGAGTGAAGGTCGCGCAGCCGAGGCCGTAGAGTCCCGGCTCGGAGGTGATGACTTTCACCACGACGAGTCGGATGCCCGCCGGGGCGGTGAGGATGACTTTTACGTCCTGGATGGTGATCGGCTTAGCCACGGGAAGCTCCTTGGCGACACGGCGCAGAACGAGATAAGAGAATAAAAAGTCGTAGCTCAGGCTCAACGGTCGGGACTACGATGGAGTGATCCCGTAGGAGATTTATCTGACGGGAGCGATTTTCCTGCCGAAAGGCAAATCGGATGCAAAAAGGGAGTCGGACTCCTCACGAGTCCGACTCCCCTTCCGCAATATAACTCCTTGCCGATTTACCCGGCATCCTCTACGGGTTTATTTGTTGGGCAGCATCTGGATGCCGTGTTGTTCGGCCAGTGCCATGAACTCGGCGAGGGTGGCGGGGTCCTCCATCGCGGCGGACGGGACGTAGCCTCGCTGGGCCATCCGGATCGCGAACGCCTCGAAGTTGGCTCCCGGCGTGATGAGAACCAACACCTGGCCTCCGCCTTCGCTGACGCAATTCCAGGCGTGAGGGACGTTGCGCGGGGCGAACACCGTGTCGCCCGGTCCCGCCTCGATCTTGCGGTCGCCCACCCGAACATCGAACCGGCCTTCCTGGATGTAAAACGTTTCGTCTTCGCGGGTGTGGACGTGCGGGGGCACGCCGCCCCGGAAATCCACTTTCGTCTCGGCCAGCACCAACTCTCCATTGGAGGCTTGGGCCGTCACCTTGATGTGGGCGCGGTGGTCGCCGAGCTCGACAAATGGTCCTTCACCGGCAGGGACGACGAGCGGTTCGATCTGCGATACTGCGTTCATAGGTTCTCCTCCTGGGGTCAGCGCCTGACGGTTGCGGCGCGGTGTCATCGCCTTATACGGCACCCGATCCGGAGACCTAACATGGCGTTTGGCGAGATTCTGACGCGGGATTCGTAGTGCACCACAGCGAAAGGGAAGAGTAACTCAAGAGAGGACTCATCGCGGTTGTATATTTCTCCTGCAGTGGCTTTGCCGACGCGTACCCTGTGTATCCTGTATACTGGATAATGAGCGATATCGAGACCTCTCGATCCCTATATCGGCAAGAACGGATAGTTAGTGGTGAGCGGCCCAAAATAGCGGACGGGAGGACTTCCTGGGAGGATGTCCGAAGCGTAAGAGATAAAGGCAGGCAGGCTTCGAGCATCCGGCACGGGTCCGAACGATGGGAGATCATGAATGCGGTTTTCTCTTTTATCCTCAAGTGTGGCTCTCCTCAGCATGGTGACGGCGGCAGCCCTCTCGGCCCCCGCCGAAGAGTCGCATGAGGGCCACGACCACAGCCGGGAGTCCCGTACGCCGCAGCGGCAGAAGAGGCCGTCGGCGATAAATCCGGCCACGCCCCGCGAGAAGGCGCTCCAGGACCGGATCGACCGGGCCATCGTCGCCCTGTCGCAGCAGGCGGACACGGCCTGGCATAAGGGGGACTACGAAGGTCTGGCGTTCGCCAACCGGATGATCACCGTGCTCGACCCGCAGGACATCCTCGCGTGGAGCGACCTGGGGTGGATCCTCTGGGCGGGGCTGAACAACGAGAAAGAGGCGGAGAAAGTCCTGCGCGCGGGAGTGGCGGCCAACCCGAACCGGCACGACCTCTATTACGATCTCGGCTTCTATCTCTACCGCCGGAAGCGGTTCCATGAGGCGGCGGCGGTGCTGCACAAGGGCACCCGTTTCAAGGATGCCGACGCCGTCACCTGGAACGTTTACGCCCACGCGCTGGAGAAGATGGGTCGCCCCGAACAGGCGGCGGAGGTCTGGCGCGAGGAGAAGAAACGGTTCCCTGATGCCCCGCACCCGGACGTGAACCTGGCCCGAATGAAACGCAAAGGGCTGATTAAGTAGGCAGATGGCAGTGGTCAGTGGTCAGTAGAAGGGTAAGTGGGTATGCCGTTGCGGGATACATGGGGCGGAAGATGAACACGCTCCCCCTCTTCGGACGAATCCTGATTGGGATTGTCCTATCGGTTTCTATGGGCGGGTGTACCACGACGCCCTTTTCGCTCACGCGGGGCGCATCGCCGGATCGGCATGTCGCGAAAGCGGCGCCGAAGCCACCCGCCCCATCCAAAACCATCCGATTGACGATCCTCCACACCAATGACGTTCATGGGCAGCTCTTTCCCATCGATTACGACGGGATGCAGAACGTCGGGGGGGTGGCGCGGCGGGCGACTCTCCTGAAGCGGCTCGGGGCGGGGAAACCCGACGTACTGGTGATGGACGCGGGGGACCTCTGGGAGCGAGGGCCGCTCTCGAAAAAATATACCGGCAAACCGGAAGTCCTGGCGATGAACGCCGCCGGGTTTCAATTGATGGCCCTGGGAAATAACGAGTTCCGCGCCGGAATCCCGAATCTGCTCCAGCGGAGCCGGGAGGCGCACTTCCCCATGCTCTCCGCGAACGCGCGCCTGCGGTCCACCGGGAAGCCGGTCTCACGGGAGTACGTGATCCTGAAGCGGGCCGGGCTGCGGATCGGGGTGTTCGGGCTGACCGCGCCGCGCACCGCGACCTACGCCGGACTCTCCGACCTCGTCGTGGAGGACCCGATCCAAGCCGCGCAGCGGATGGCGAAGCTCCTGAAACCCAGGACGGATCTCCTGATCGCCCTGACCCACATCGGCTTTTTTCTGGATCGGGTGCTGGCGGAAGAGGTCCCGGAGATCGACGCTATTGTGGGCGGGGACACCCACACCTGGCTCGAACGGCCATACGTCGTCTACCCCGAAAAGCAGCCCCGGAAAGCGATCCCTATCGTGCATGCCGGGGAGTACGGGGTGAAACAGGGGCGGCTGGACCTCTGGGTGCGACCCGGACGGCAGCCTGGCCCCGTGGTCAAATTCGAGGGGAAGCTGATCCCCGTCACCGCCGCGATCCCGGAGGACCCGACGGTGAACCGGGTGTTGAAGCGATATCGCCCCGAGGCAGGCGCCATGCCCGGCCAGCCGAGGCGCAAGAAGAATCGCACCCCCCTGTTCCCTTTCTGAACGACTTCATCAACTTTTCGAAAGCAAACGCCAGCCCCTTTTCCCGCCGTTCACGCCGCCTCACATCCACCTTTTTCGCATCTGAACTGCCGATTCCCGTTGGCCTAAATCCCTGTCCCGACTTCCTGGACCAGAGAATCGATCAGTTTGCCTTCTCTATCGAAGAAGAACGCCAGCGTGATGTCCATGCGGCGGGTCGGGCCGATGACGGTGAACGGAATAATCCCCGTGATTATCCTTCCCAACCGCTTCGGGTCGATCCCTGCATCCCGGACGTAGGAAGAGTGTTGGAAATCCTTCTGCCGGTCGAGGGAGTCATATCCGATCCTGTGGGAGCGGAGCCATTTTTTCACCGCTTCGGGGGAAGAACCTTTCGGCAGGTGATGGGCGATGGAGGCCCGCACCTGATCGTCCGTGGGCTTGCCCGACACCTGCCGGAAAGAAAAGAAAAAGGAAATGTTTTCCATCCCTTTGTGGATTAGCCGGTCCTGCTTGCCGAAGAAGAACAGGAGGGTCGCCAAAACTGGATAGACCCGCTGGAATTCCGGTCCGGGATAGCTGATGATCACTCCGTTAACTTCTGACGGCTTGAAGCCCTGATCTCTAATGGATTGGTGTATTTTTCTTATGGTGGGCCACTTGGTATCCTGAAGATCCTCGGGGCTATAGTAGAGAGACTCCATCCAACGGGACTCCAGCCGGTGCTCCACCTGAGCATGGCTCAAACCCAGAGGAAACTTATCGAAGACCTCGGACTGGATGCGCCGCCGAACGGCTTGAGTCGCTTCTTCATTGTTCAGAGACTGGAGGATGTTCTTCACCAGTTCGGGTGAAGGCTTTTCTCCCCAGTGGCTCACTCCGGCAAGTTCCGTCGTATTCACTGAGACATCAGGGGATGTGGACTCCTTCTGTTCCTGTTGAACTGGGACTACATGGTTCTGAGTTGCTGGAGAATCGCTGACTTCGCAGCCCCCCATCAACGGCCAGTGCAGCAGCAATAATGCTCCTGAGAAGACTCTATACGTCCTCATAATAGTTCGATCCTTTTGTGTTGTAGGGGCTGTTGATCTATCCGTATCATGCGGGGATGAACTCACTTCAAAGGTTTGAGATCCACTCCCTCACTTGAAGACCTGCGCCCTTTCCGGTCAAAACTTTCGGATCAATTCCTTCCAAGGTTCCAGGAGATGCGGGTAGTCATAGGTGTCCAGCAGCTCGCCGGCATGGAGGGCCCAGGAGTAGGCCTCGGTCCGGTCTCCCAGAGCGAACAATGCTTCTCCCCACTGCAACGCTTCCAAAATGGTCTGAAGGGGGAAGGGCGGGGGGGTCTCGTACAGGAGGGGGAGGGCCGTACGAGGCTGACCGGCTTCCAGCAGAATTTCCGCGTGGACGAACCGGGCGAGCCGGTGGGCGTTCGGATCTTCCGCCTGTTCCGCCGTTACGTACGCCTTTTGAATATAGTCCAGGGCCGCCTCCGTATAACCGCCCCGGTGGGCGTAGTCCGCCATATCCCGGTAGAGTCCCGTTGCCAGTTGGGGGGTTGTGGCGAGGGGAAGGACCCCGCGCAACCGCTCGACAGCGCGAGCCGGTCCCTGCGGGCTGTTGCTTTTCGCGGTCATCAGGGCGGCCACCGTGACCACGTTGATGCGATCTTCCGGGGAAGCGGTCGGACTCAGCATCTCCAGCGCCCGTTCCGCATGCCGGGACGCTTCCTGGCGGCGGTCCACCCAGGACAGGCCCAGGGCGTAAACGAAGTAGCCCATCGCCAGGAGGTGCCGCGCCTCATCCCGGCGACTCAGTAGCGGCCAAACTTGGGACCGGAAGGTCAGGAACTCCAGGTCCATCAGGACGTGGTTCCCTTCCAGGGTCTCCCGGTAAAGGTGTTGGAGGCGGATATGCAGCTCTTCCAGGGGCACCCCGGTTTCCACCGGCGACCCGAAGGTCCAGCGGCGCTCCCGCATGGCCTCCCGCTCCGTGGGCCGGGCGCGGAACAGGTCCAGCAGCGGCTCTCGGAGTTCCAGGGGAAGCGTGACCTGCCCCCCTTCCCATCGGCTGACCGTGCTGGTATGGACCCCGATGGACGCCGCGACCCCCTCCAGGGACATCCCTCGCCGGAGCCGCATCGCGCGCAGGAGGTCGCCAACGGTGGGAAGGGCCTCCGCTTTCTCGTCAAGCCCCGACCGGGCGCGGGGGACATCCAGGAAGGCGTAAGCCCGTTCGCGCTGATCCGGGGAGGCATCTAAGGCAGTGAGGACGGAGTCCAGTTCCGGCAGGCGCGGTCGATGCGCCCCCGATTCCCAGCGAATCAGAGTGGATTTGGTGACGCCAGCCTTCAATGCCAGCCGGTTCAGGGAAACCTTACGCTCAGTTCTGAGCTGCCGGAGATAATCACCCAGGCGGCACTCCATCCTTCATCCCTCATCATTTAAAAATAAAGCCTCTCGGCTCCACCCGTCTGGTTCCCCTTGAACTCGATACATTCGGGCGTCACGCGCTCTCCCTCCCCTACAGTGTATCAGGTTGCATCTCATGGTAGAGGCGATTCACCTGAATGTTCCTACCCGTTTCCATTTTCTTCCTCCCCAACAGGATCGGTTGCACTTTCCTGCAAACGGCTCACCGGTAGGCGATTCACGGTTAAGCTTGAAACGCAATGTACCCGCAGTGCCTGTCGCCGGATGAATGCCGGAGCTACCCGGTTTCTACCAGGGAGGAAAAATTATGAAAGCCCGCTTATCCTGCTTCGTTTGGAGCATCACCGCAGCTCTCCTGCTCTTCGCGGTCCCCTCCGCAAAATCCCAGGCGAGCTATAAACACACCGATCTCTACAAGGACGGTGTACACACCGCTGTGGCGATCAACAATAAGGGCCAGATCACCGGAGCCTACCAGCATGACTTCGGACATGTCTATCTCTGGGAAAACGGGAGGATCACCACGCTGGACCGGGCCACCGTTGCCGGGATGAACAACCGGGGACAGGTCGTCGGGCAAGCGGTTCACCCCATGATCGGGCAGTACCGGGCGGCCCTGCTGGAGAAAGGCCAGCCGATACAGTGGCTCCTTTTGCCCCCGACCATCGCGAGTCTCGACCCCATGGCCATCGATATCAACGACAGTGGACAGATCCTCATCACGACGTTCCAAAAATGGGGTCATCAACTTCCCAAAGCGCTCCTCTGGGAAGGCGGGGCCCTCACCGACCTCGCGAAAGATGCCCAGTTTGTGAGAGGTGGGCAATCGGGCCAGATCCGGGACTCCTGGTCACTAAAAATCAATAACAACGGTCAGGTGATCGGAACGGTGGTCGTCGACTACGGCTACATGGATTCCGACACCCACGCCTACATCTGGGACCGCGAACATGGGATGCAGGATCAGGGCATCGATCAGAGATACAACGATATCAACGATCATGGTCAGATTGCCGGAGCGACCTACACCGGGAGCATCTCGGTTCCTTCCTATATCAAACAAGCCTTCTTCCTGGAAAACGGGGAGAAAACGTTCATCAATCCGCTGCCGGGTCACCCCCGCAATACCGCCACGGCACTCAACAACAAGGGCCAGACCATCGGCGTCTCTTACGACGAGGAGGGGTATACCCATGCATTCGCCTGGGATAAGTCAGGCGGGGTCCGGGCGCTGGAAAACTACCTGCCCAGAGACGCGGGGATCTTCACCAGCGTTGCCCAGGGAATCAATGACCAGGGGCAGATCGTCGGATACTATCGCTTTGAAAAGGACGGTATTCGGGGGCGTCGCTCCTTTCTGCTGTCGCCCGGAATCGTCTGGGGCGCGAAAGTGGAGATCACCAAAACCGATGACACGAAGCTGACCGATTTCCTCGTCGCGTTCGGTTACGGTTCCCTCGATTATCTCATCCTCCAGAGCCATCTCGACATCTCGGGAGACGGATTCGTGAACCCGACGGACAACCTCCCCCTGAGCGAAGTGAAGAGCATCCGCGTCCTCCCCGATCCAAAAGACGCGAGCGATCCGGACCGGTTCACCACCTACGGGTTCAACAAGTACATCGTCGTGGGGGCCGACCCGACCCTGACAGTGAGCAACACCACCCGCACCGTCGAGCTGGAGGAGAACGCCTACTCGAACGGGAGGTGGCGCTATAAGATCGCCTCTATCAAACTTGACGACGACCGCACTCTCCAGGAGAAATCAGGGATCCAGGCGCTCTACGCGCTGCCCCGGATCGCCGGGACGAACAACGCGGCGGCCCGGAAGGCCGATCCCTCGACCGATGCGCCCGTGCGGGAGAAGCTGAAAGAAGCCGCCCACGCCCGCGACATCCCTCCCAGCGTGCTGTATGCGATGGCGTGGCATGAGTCCCTGGCTCCCGGGAGGAGCAGCCGCTTCCTGGGCCTCGGCTGGAACCAGTTCGGCTTTATCGGCGAGCGGGATGCTTCCGGATCGCACGGGTACAGCGATGATGCGGAAGGCCAGGAGCTGACTCTGGTCACGTACGACGGCGGGATCGGGATCATGCAGATCACCGGGGCGACGGCTTTGAGCTATCGTCCGGCGGGGACCGATATGCTGACCCACTTATATCGGCTCTCCAGCGACATCGCCTACCATGCGACCGCCGGATCGTTTAAGCTCATGGATAGCTGGCGCATCCGTCCCATCGGGGATCCGGCGACCCGTTCGAGATCGGTCCTGGAGCACTGGCACAACGCGGTGTGGGCCTACAACGGCTGGAAAAGCCAGCCGCTCCATGATATCTACACCCTGAAGATCTGGGAGACGCTGGAGCATCCCCCCGGCGGGCGCTGGCCTTCCGCCCGGCTGATGAACCATCTCAGCACATACTATGCACCGACGGGATTCGCAAACGGGTCGCAGATTTACCTCGGCACCATCGCGCCGACGCTGGGCGCCGGGACCGCGACGAAGCCGGCCCATGCGGACGCGGATAGGGACGGGTCCGTGGACGTGGAGCTGTCCGCGCCGTCCGTCACCACGGACGGCAAAGATTCGATCACGGTTTCCCTTCATGTCCTGCCTCGCACCGGCGTGGCGGTGGGTCCGGTGTCCGCTCTCCTGACCGTGAACGACACCGTCCACACGGTGGAGCTGATTGGAGAGGGCAACGTCTACACCGGGACCCTGGAGGGGATCGGCAGGGTGAGAAGCCTCCCTTCGGTGAGCTTTACGGTCACGGTGAACGGAGCTGCGGTGCAGGGAGTGACCTACACGCCAGGAACTCTGCAAGTCAAAGCTAAGAAAGATAAAGATAAAAAAGAGAAGAAAGAGAAGTAATTCACGATGATGCTGGGAAAAGGGGATGAACTCCCTGAATGAGGAGAAACATCAACACCAAACGGCCCATGTCGGGTTAAAAGAATCCGACATGGGCCGTAAGTTTTTCTTCTGACGCACGATTGTTGTAGGATTTGCTCTCTTGGAAGGACTACAGCTTAAATTCCGAGGGGTCGATCTGCGCGACCTTCCGGCGCTCGCGAATGAGAGATTCGAGGGTGTCGGAGATCGGTTCCAGCTTCTCCTCGTCGTGGTTGAAGGCGACTCCCATCCGGAGCGAGTCGGTATCGTCGGCGTACAATTCGACGAAGTTGCCGCTCTGCATCTCGCCGATGACCTTCGCGCTCTTCGCTCTGTCGGGGTCACCGCGCATGATCATGTGAAGGTCGAACTCGTCGGAGAAGAAGTAGGCGACCCGGTCATAGGGCCGCTCCTCGCCCGCCATGTTCGCCCCGACGGTCTCCCCCTGCCACATCGCGTTCATGTAATGCTCGACGTGCCATTCCTTGTCCAGGGCGACATCCTTGAAGCAGGCAACGTCTCCCGCCGCCCAGATATTCGGGTCGGAGGTCTGGAGGGTGGAGCTGACGCGGATCGCGCCTTTCTCGTTGACCTCCAGCCCCGCCTCTTTCGCCAGCTCGGAGTTGAGGGAGACGCCCACCGCCACGACGCAGAAGTCCGCCTCCACGCTCTTGCCGCTCTTCGTGCGGACGGCCCGGAGGCTGCCCTCCCCCTCGAACGCGGCGACATCCTCGTTGAAGAGGAACTTCACTCCTTTGGACTCGTAGGTGGATCGCAGGAACTCCTGGATCGCGGGGCTGGGCCGTAGCTGGCTCCAGATCGTATCGCCGTGGGTGAGGACGGTCGTATCGATCCCTTCGACGACGCAGTCCGCCGCCACTTCCATGCCGATGAACCCCGCGCCGATCATGACGGCTTTGCGGCTGTTGCGGAGGGCCTGACGGATGTGGATGCCGTCCTCGGCTTCGCGGAGGAGGAACACCCCGATGAGATCCTCGCCGGGGACGCCGAGCGCGTTGGGCCGCGCGCCCGTGGCGAGGAGCAGCTTTTCGTACCGGATCGTATCCCCGCTATCGAGAGTGACAATCCGGTTCTCCCGGTCGATTTTAGTGGCCTTGACGCCGGTGTGGAGCTGGATGCGGTGCTCGCCGTAGAACTCTTCAGGCTTGGAGAAAGTGGCGTCCGGCGACATCTCGTTGTCGGTGAGGAAGTTCTTGGAGTAAGGTGGACGGTCGTAGGGGAAGTACGGCTCCATCCCGATGATGAGGATGGACCCGTCGTTATCCCGCTCGCGTATCGCTGCCGCCGCGTTCGCCGAAGCCAGACCGCCCCCGATCAGCAGGTAGTTCACGTTCTGTTCCATGACTCGCCTCCGTTGTGGGTGATCGGGTCTTTGGGTCGTTGTGTGCGCCCTCACCCCCGCGCTTCGCGCTGGCCCTCTCCCAATGCTGGGAGAGGG
>JAHWJO010000348.1 GCA_019348365.1 Armatimonadota bacterium
TATCGATACCTCTTGATAACCCCTCTCTCTATCCTTTCTATACACCCTCTAAGAGATGAGGCGCGTCCAGCTTTCGGAACGTCTGCTCCGCCACCAGTAGTAGCTTCCAGATCATCGCCGTGGCGTTTCCGACCTTCTTGAATCGCTTCGCCGCCGTCGTCCTCAGCCGCACGCTCGCGAACGGCGACTCCACGACATTGGTGGTGCGCAGGTGCTTCCAGTGCTCCTTCGGGAAGCTGTAGAAGGTCGTCATCCGCTCCCAGTCCTTCTCGATCAGGAGGGCGGCGGCTTCAAATCCCTTCGACTTGCACCAGGACTGGAACTGCCGCTTTCTGGCTTCGGCCTCCTCCCGTGTCTCCGCATACGGGATCGCCTTCAGCAGAGAAGCGGCGGTGGGCTGCTCTTTCTTGCTGACCTTGTCCAGCAGATTGACGATCCGGTGGTTCCAGCACCGCTGCTCCTTCGCGGAAGGGAAGACGTTCGAGAGCGCCCCCCAGATCCCCAAGTGACCGTCTCCGACCACCAGCGAAGGCCCGTTCATCCCCCGCGCCTTCAGCCCTCGCAGGATCGCGCTCCAACTCTCGACCGACTCCCGATACCCGCTCTCGACCGCCAACACGACCTTCGTGCCGTCGCGTAAGGCGCCGATCACGACCAGGAGCGCGGCCTTCTCGCTCTCCAGCCCGGCCTTGACGTAGATCCCGTCCACCCAGAGGTAGACGACTTCGGTCCCCGAAAGGGAGCGTTCCTTCCACGCCGCATACTCCGCCTGCCACTTCTCCTTGAGCCGGGCGATGGAACTCGCCGACAGCGGGGCCGCCTCTCCCAGCAGCCCCCTCATCGCCCCCTCGAAGTCGCCCTGGGACAGCCCGTGCAGGTAGAGCCGGGGCAGCAGCTCCCCCACCTCCTTCGTTCGACGCTTGAACAGCGGCAGCACCCGGCTCACGAACCGCTCCTCCACTCCCCGCACCCGAGGCCGCTGTACCGTCACGGTCCCGATGCTCGTCGCGAGCTGTCTCGGTTTCCCGTGCCCGTTCCGGTAGCCTTCCGGCGCGTCCACCGGGTCTCGCCGTTGGGATTTCGCCCGTCCCAGTAGATCGGTGACTTCTTCTTCGAGGAGCGCCTGAAGGAACTCCTGGATCTTCAGACGAGCGTACCCCTCCAGACTCTCCCAGACGACCGGCGACGACCCTTCCTTTGACGACCGGAGGAGTTCTCCAGTATCCTCATGCATGGCGGTGTCTCCTTCCGTTGCCGGACCCTCATCCGGCGGTTGTTAGCGTTCAACGGAATTGTACACCGCCTCACCCCTTTTCCACACTTCTTGAGGATACCTCGTTTCTACCCTTTATTAGATTGAGCGACTCTTCCTATATCTATAGCTCTATTCATCAGGATAAGAATTCTCGCGTTAAGCGGCTCACTTCACACCTCTAAAGAAGGGTCTTGATCTTGCCATGTAGGGAAATATCTACCTATGCGGTTATCAAACTCCAATCCTGTGTAGCCCGAATCGATTCTAAGGTGAAAGCAGAACCTCACCCCTAAATCTCTTGCCTCCTTCAATTTAAATTTCAACCGATCCAGATCGGCCTTTATTTTTATCCTTTCAGAAGCATCATTGATTTCGTCCAAATGATCGAGGAGATTATTGATGGTAACTAATCCTTGTTCAGGATCGTACCATTTCAGTTTGCCTGTCATATGCAATTCCGTTTCGTTCAGGTAATCATCTTCAAATCCATAGTCAGAGAGAGGGGGAAACCCCCATTTATTGGCGATATCATCAAGCTTTGTATAATTTCGTGCTATTGAATGGCCTGAATTGAAAAATGTATCTACACCCGGAACGGCTTTCTCAAAGTATGGAACGATGCGGGTAATCTGCTCCCAATTGGAAATCTCTCTGTATTCAGATAAAGTGATTAACCCCCATACTATAGCAAACGCACAAAAGAGGGCAAGGGTAAACACTGATATATACGAATATAATAACAAATAAAACGATAGACAGATGACGGACCCAAGAATGAGGAAAGTAATTACAGTCCTCCGTCGAGTGTGCTCCATCCGGATATAGAATTCAGGAGGATATCCGTTGCTGCTTCTATTCTCCATCATCTGAATTAGCCCACAGGAAGCGCATCACTTCTATTTATCGTTGATATGTCCCCGAGCCATCAATTGCAAAGAGAGCTCGGGGACAACGTTTTGGTATTAACCCTTCACCACCACGCGGTGGTAGCTCTTCTTCCCGGCGCGGAGGAGGGCGGTCCCGTCCGGGAAATCAGCGTTGCCCAATACGGCATCGAGGGTATCTACCCGCTCGTCGTTCACGCGTAGGCCGCCCTGCTGGATGAGCCGCCGGGCTTCGTTGCGGGAGGGCCGCAGCCCCGTCTGCACCACCAGCTCCACCACCGGGATCCCCTCCGCCACCGCCGAAGCCGGGACCTCCGTCGTCGGGAGGTGCTCCAGGCTCGCCGCGCCGTCGTGGGCGCCGAACGCCGCCCGCGCCGCTTCCCGCGCTTTCGCCGCTTCCGCCTCCCCGTGGGCCAGCTTCGTCGCTTCGTAGGCCAGGACTTCCTTCGCCCGGCGGATCTCCGCGTCCTGCAGGCGGCCCAGCTCCCGGACCTCCTCCATCGGGAGGAACGTGAAGAGCTTCAGGAACCGCTCCACGTCGGCATCCTCGGTGTTGATCCAGTACTGGTAGAAGTCGTACGGCGAGGTCCGTTCGGCGGAGAGCCAGACCGCGCCGCTCGCCGTCTTGCCCATCTTCTGCCCGCTGGCCGTCGTGATGAGCGGGAACGTGAGGCCGAACGACTCCTTCCCCTCCACCCGCCGGATCAGGTCCACCCCCGCGACGATGTTACCCCACTGATCGTCCCCGCCGATCTGGAGCGCGCACCCGTGCTGACGGAACAGGACGAGGAAGTCGTACGCCTGGAGGATCTGGTAGTTGAATTCGAGGAAGCTCAGGCCGGTCTCCAGGCGGATCTTGTACGCCTCGGCGACGAGCATTCGGTTGACGCTGAAGTGCCGCCCGATGTCGCGGAGGAAGTCGATATAGCGCAGCTCCAGCAGCCAGTCGGCGTTGTCCATGGCCCGAACGCCCTCGGCGTTGAAGTCAACGTACCGCCCGATCTGGCCCTGAAGGGCCCGCGCGTTCGCCCGCACCTCTTCGAGAGGGAGGATGGGGCGGGATTCCTGCTTGCCGCTCGGGTCGCCGACGAGGGCGGTGCCCCCGCCGACGAGGGCGATGGGCCGATGGCCCGCGCGCTGCATGTGCGCCAGCGCCATGATGGGGACCAGGCTCCCGATGTGCAGGCTTTCAGCGGTGGGATCGAAGCCGCAGTAGCAGGTCACGGGGCCGGAGGAGAGGGTTTTGCGGACGGCGTCTTCATCCGTCACCTGCTGGACGAAGCCGCGTTCCTGGAGGATGTCGTAAACGTTGGAAGTCGAAGTCATGAGTCGTTCTCCGGAGTTCGACGCTCTCGCTGGACTCGATCGACTCGATGGAGAGGTCGAGAGTGAATCAGGGAGGGGGATGCGGGGAGATCATGGGATTTCGGCGCGCCCGCAAGTCTTGCGCCGAGGCTGCCCGGCTCACCGATAACTGCCGGGCAGGAGCGCTCCTGCCCTTAGCCTCTTCTCCCTCATTCGCTCCGGCGATTTCATGATCTGATCCTCTATGCGGCTCTCTGGCAGTCTAAAAGCGGGTGCTGTCCCCCGAAGCCGACACTCTGATTATAACTTGCCGCGCGGCACTTGCAACGTCCCGGCGATGATGGCGGCCTTGTCCTGCTCCACCTTCTGAATCACCGTATCGGGGATCTTCGGTTTCAGGGCCGGGTTGTACTCCAGGCCGACGACGCCCTCCTTGAGGCCCAGGTACTCGATCCGCCCCTTCGCCTTCCCGTTCTTCACCTCGCGGGCGACGTTCAGGAACGCTTCCGGGTAAGCGATGGTCGCGCTGGCGAGCATGACTTCCGGCGCGAGGTCGTTCTGGTTCTTATTGGTCCCGAAGATGAAGACGCCCTTCTCCTTGTTCTCCCGCACGGCCTGGATCACACCGAGGCCCGCCTGGTCGGCGTTGTGGATGAGGATGTCGTGTCCCGCGTTGATGAGCGCGACGGTCTGCTGCTTGGCGGCGTTCTGGTCTTCCCAGCTCCCAAGGTACGCCGTCGTCACGGCGGTGGAGGGTTTGGCGGCCTTTGCGCCCCCCTCGTAGCTGATGAAAGTGCTCTTGACGCTGGGGATCTCCACCCCGCCCACCGCCCCCAGCTTGCCGGTCTTGCTCATGAGCGCGCCAATCTCTCCCATCAGGTAGGTCGCCTGCCCGAGGTCATAGACGATGGAGATGACGTTCGGGGCTTCCACCCCCCCGGCGGAGATGACGAAGGTGGTGTTAGGGTAATCCTTCGCGATTTTCAGGGCGGGGTCCCCGTATTCGTTGCCGTGCGCGAAGATGACGTCGTACCCCTGCTGGGCGAAATCGCGGAAGGCGGCCTCGAACTCGGCGGGGCTTTTGGTCTGCTGGTGGCTGACCTCCGCCCCCAGCTCCTTCTTGATGGCCTGGAGCCCTTCGTAGGCCCCGGCGTTCCATCCCGCATCGCTGATCGGCCCCGCCGTCAGCAGCGCGACTCTGAACGGCTTCCCTTCCGGCGCGAGGGCCGGTGCGTTGGCGTCCGCCGTTTGCGTTCCGGGGGCGTTCGTCGTCCCCTGCGGCGAGGGGTACAGGCGGAGAGGGCCAGAGGGAGAGCCAGGAGGAGCAACTGGAAACCACGCAGAACACCCGACGGACCTCGCTGAAGAATTCGCGGCATGGATCACCTTTCGTCCCGTTGACGTGATTCGCATTCAACGTATTATTGGACAAGACGAGTGCAACCGCAAGCGAGGGCTCTGCCAGGGAGGATCGGATCTCCTCATACGTCATCTGCCGATCATTGAGACCCTCCCCCGTCCTCCCTCTGAAGCACGATCCGATCCGGCATTTCTGGAGAAGGGCCTGCTCTGCTCATCATAAATATTGGACTTCCGCACTGTCTACCGCCGTCCGTCATCCTGAAATAGTGAGGGGAGAGTATTGAGAGACTCCTGGCCCGACCCCCGGCGATGGGGTCCCAGGATTGACGGGACCCGCCCGCCGATGAAAGGGGTCCATTCGATCCATCCCCCTTTTCCATCTCCGAGTATACTGAGGGTATAGCGTCTCCGCTCGGTTGCGGTCCTCTCCTGCCCTGATGTGGCCCGGTCGTATGGCAGTGCAGGAAGAGCGACTGAACAGAGCGAAGGGGAAGCAAAGCCTGTTCGCAAAGGAGCGATGATATGGAAGGGAAGAGTTCGTCCGTCCAGCCCCCCCCGCCCGCCGCATCTCCCACCGTAGAGGGAGTTCTCCCCGCCAGCGAAGTCCGCACCGGGATCGAGCAGCGTTACGCCTCCGGGGTCCCCC
>JAHWJO010000037.1 GCA_019348365.1 Armatimonadota bacterium
TCCATGTGCCGAAGCCCGTCGGGCGGCTGGGCGTGGTGACCCAGGACGAGAGCCCGATCTACTCCTCGCCGGGACAGAAGCCGCTCTACTCCCTCGTCGCGAACGAGACCTACCTCGTCCTCGTGGGGCAGCGCGACGACTATTACGCCGTCCTCATGGCCGACGGGCGCTACGGGTGGATCAAGAAGGCCCGCGTGGATCTCCTGAACTACGACGTGGTGACGGGCCAGACCGGCGACCCCGGCCTCGATTTCGGCAACAAAGTGGTCCAAGACTCGTTCAAGTACCTAGGCCTGCCCTACATCTGGGGCGGCTACTCGACGGCGGGAACGGATTGCTCCGGCTTCATCAAGGCGATCTTTGCGCAGAACGGGATGAGCCTCCCCCGCGTCGCCCGCGATCAGGCGCGGGTGGGCCAGGAGGTCGCGCCGTCCAACCTCCGTCCCGGCGACCGGCTCTACTTCTCTTTCAAGGGCCAGTACATCGACCACACCGGGCTTTACATCGGCAACGGCTATTTCATCCATAACTCCATCGGCAACAAGCGCGTGGCAGTGGACCTGCTGACGAGCCGGAAGTACTGGAGCAAGCTCGTCTCCTGCCGGCGGTAATCCGGTTCCCGGTTCACATCGCGCGTTGTCCGCACAGGTAACGCCGGATAGTGGACTTGGGACGAAATATCGTCTAATTTAGACTCAGCAATCGATCCACGGAGGAGATTCCTTCGTGGATCGTTCTTTGTGTAGAGGATTCTTTTCAGGAGGGGAGAGCGGATGGACGGGTCCGGGGAAAAGCTGCGGGTGGGCGTGATCGGTGCGACGGGGTACGGGGGGATGGAGCTGGTGCGCCTTCTGCTGGGTCATCCGCACGTCTCCCTCACCTACGTCACGTCCGAAACGTTCCAGGGCCAGCCGCTCGGCGAGGTCCTGCCCCATTTCCGCGGCTTCACGAACCTGACGCTCCACAGCTTCGATCCGACGTACGCGACGAACTCCCGCGATCTCCTCTTCCTCGCGTGGCAGCCGGGCCGCGCGATGGAAGTCGCGCCGGAGCTGCTGAAGCACGGCGTTCGCATCATCGACCTCTCCGCCGATTACCGCCTGAAATCCGCCGATCTCTACGAGCGCGTGTACAAGCAGCGGCACGCCTCCCCGAAACTCCTCGCGGAAGCGGCGTACGGGATCCCGGAGCTCTGGGGCGACGCGGTGAAGACGGCGCGGGTGGTGGCGTGCCCCGGCTGCTACCCCACGGGCGCGCTGCTCGGCCTGGCTCCCCTGCTCTCCGAGGGAGTCATCGATCCGGCGGACGTGATCGTGAACGCGGCATCGGGGGTGTCAGGCGCGGGACGGAGCAAATTCGAGCTCGGGTTCCATTTCCCGGAGATGGACGAGAACTACCGCCCGTACAACGTGACGGGCCACCGCCACCGCCCGGAGATCGAGCAGCAGATGACGGCGCTGTGCGGCGAAGAGGCGCGGATCGTCTTCGCGCCCCATCTCGTTCCGATGGCGCGGGGCGAGCTGTGTACCGTCTACTGCCGCCTCACCCGTCCGATCACCCCGGAAGAAGCCCAGGGGGCCTTTGAGCGATTCTACTCCGGCAGGCCGTTCGTGCAGGTGCTGCCGCAGGGCCAGCTCCCCGCCACCAAGAATGTGCTGGGGACGAACATGTGCCACCTCGGCGTGGCGGTGGACACCCACGCGAACCGGGTGATTGTGATGAGCGCGGTGGACAACCTGGTGCGGGGGACGGCAGGACAAGCCGTGCAAAATATGAACCTCATGTTCGGTTTTCCAGAAACCGCCGGGCTAATGCTGCCGGGGCAGTATCCTTAACGCTACAAGTTCACGCCTAACCCCAATAGGGAGGATCTCACTCTCCTCTTTGAGGCGGGCAACTTCCCCTCTCGTGTAGGCCCGTGTAGGCCATGGAAGGAACCCCATATACACCAGAGTGGAAACGCAGATACTTCGCTTCGCTCAGAACGACAGACTCGTCCGAGGGGATGCGTAAGTCCTACGTTTTTATCGCTGCATTGCTTCAGGCATGCGGCACCGGAGGTTAAAACCGTGTATGGAGGGGCACGAAGACGGGATGCGCCGATTTCACTCTCCATTCCACTGTACTCGACTAAAACCCCTCGCTAATGAGAACGGGCGCACCGTCTACCGGGTCAAGCTCGGATGGCTCGATGGCCCCCTGGTCCGGTAACTCAAAACTCCATCGAAGAAGATCGCCTCTGTAGAAGTCCTAAAGGAATCCCCGAAAAAGGAGTCTCGATACCGTTACTCTTCGGCGGCCTCGTCCTGTGGACCGGCAGAGAGCCCTAGATTTCTGAGGCGATATTTTAGACACGGCCCCGAGTAAGGGGGCTGGATAACGATAAATAGAACCGGTCCTCCATTAAAATGAATGTTTATGTGGGGTTGCTGTTACTGCGTTATGGCTTTTCCAACTCCTTCTATTCAGGTAACGCAGAGTCCACCATTCGCACGATCAGGTCTATCCCTTACTTACCACCGGGAGGCGAAGCTGTTTTTATCGCCTCTTTCCTTCAGTTATGGACGATCACCAGTTGACATACATATCAGTGCAATGCATAATGAAGCTGGATACCTAACATTTCTATGCATGATGCTGCTAGACACCCTCGGATGCGAGTTCGTCAGGGCCGCATAAAATCATGGAGATCAACATGGAGATCAACAAGGACCTGATCGCTGCTTCCTCGACCCCCATCGTCCTGGCGATCCTGGCCGAAGAGGACAGCTATGGCTACGCCATCCTCAAGCGAGTTCGGGAGCTGTCCGGAGGACGTATGGAGTGGACGGACGGCATGCTCTACCCCGTTCTGCATCGGCTTGAGCGGCTCGGCCACGTCGAGCCGCGGTGGGAAGTTGCGGAGAGCGGCCGCCGGCGCAAGTACTACCGGATCACCTCCCGTGGCCGGGCTCAGCTCGCCGAGGAGCGCAGGCAGTGGGAAGCGGTGGACGCAACGCTACGGGGCATCTGGCAGGCTCTTTTCCTTCCCGTCCCGGCCGGTCACCCGGCGTCAGCCGCGCCCCTGTCACAGGGAGCCTGAGCGATGCCAACTCCAGGTCAACTGGCATATTCTATGGTGAGAATGGAGGTAAGCCGATGACGGCGGCATCGCTCGAGGAGCAGATCGACCAATGGCGGAGCTACCTGCGCCATCGGCAGGCGATCCATGCGGTGGACGTGGTGGAACTGGAGGATCATCTGCGCGAGCAGATCGCGGGTCTGGTCGACACGGGGCTCGCCCCCGATGAGGCGTTCCTGGTGGCGGTGAAGCGCATGGGCGACTTCGACTCCCTCTCGCGGGAGTTCGCGCGCGAGCACTCGGATCGCCTCTGGAAGCAGCTCGTGGCCTCCCCCTCCGACACCGGGGAGCCGCCGGCCACGGCGCGTACGGACGCCCTCGTCGCCTTTGGTCTCGCGGCTGCGGCGGGTGTGGCCGTCAAGGCGCCGGCGCTCTTCGGCATCGATCTTGATGAGGACGCCGGGTTCTACGCCCGCAACCTGAGTCTCTTCGTCCTGCCCCTGCTGGCCGTCTATTTCGCGTGGAAACGACGGCTCGACCCCGGCGCTCTCCGCTGGCCTGCGGTAGCGTTCCTCGCGGCGGCCGTTTTCGCCAACGCCTATCCGTTCGCTCCGGACGGCAGCACCCTGGCGCTCACGGCGCTGCACCTGCCGATCGCGTTCTGGCTGGCGGTCGGCATCGCGTACGCCGGCGCCCGCTGGAGAGAGGCCGGGGGCCGCATGGACTTCATCCGGTTCACGGGCGAGTTCTTCATCTACTACGTCCTGATCGCCCTCGGCGGCGGGGTCCTCACCGCGTTCATGCTGCTGATGTTAAGCACCATCGGGATCGACGCCCAGTCGTTCATCGCGTCGTGGTGGCTGCCGTGCGGAGCGGTCGGGGCCGTCGTGGTCGCCTCCTGGCTGGTGGAGGCCAAGCAAAGCGTGATCGAGAACATGGCGCCCGTGTTGACGCGCCTTTTCTCGCCCCTCTTCGCCGCCGTGCTGATCACCTTCCTGGGGACCATGCTGTGGACCGGGCGCGGAGTCAACATCGAGCGGGACCTGCTCATCGGCTTCGATCTGCTCCTGGTGGTGGTCCTTGCCCTTCTGCTCTATTCCGTCTCCGCCCGGGACCCCGGGTCGCCCCCCGGCGCCTTCGACGTAGTGCAGGTCGTGCTGGTGGTCAGTGCGCTGTTGGTCGACGTGGTCGCATTGTGGGCCATCGCCGCGCGCATCACCGAGTTCGGTTTCAGCCCGAACCGCGTGGCCGCCCTGGGCCTGAACGTGATCCTTCTGGTCAATCTGGCTTGGTCCGCCTTTCTCTACCTCCGCTTTCTGAGAGGACGCGGATCGTTCACAGACATCGAACGGTGGCAGACGGATTACTTGCCGATCTACGCCGTGTGGGCGGCGATGGTCGTGATCGTCTTTCCGCCACTGTTCGGATACATCTGACAGGGTGCCGCTCCCCCATGTTCCCCAGAGGCATTCGCGAACGCGGACGGGGATGTGCGCCTTGAGTGGATCAAGCCGGAGGTTGGAGGGGCGGACGCCCCGTGATCGGCCACGGCGGCAGCTCCGTCGAAGGAGAATTTGAATGTTCAGACTCATATCGTTCGTGGTCATCGCCTTACTGGTCGGCACGCCCGCTGACGCGCAGGACAAGGCCAGTGAGATCGACAAGATCTTCGATTGGGCCAAGCCGAACACGCCGGGATGCGCGGTCGCCGTCTCGCAGCATGGAAAGCTGGTCGTGAACCGCGCGTACGGCTCGGCCGACCTCGAGCGCGACGTTCCGATCCGCCCCGGCTCGATCTTTGATATTGGATCGACACGGAAGCAGTTTATCGCCGCGGCGGTCCTCCTCCTCGCCGAAGAGAAGCGCCTCTCCCTTTCCGAGGACGTCCGCAAAACGATTCCGGAGCTGCCCGATTACGGCCACAAGATCACGCTGAACCACCTGCTCACCCATACCAGCGGCATTCGAGACTGGACCGGGATGCTGCGGCTGGCAGGCGGAGATCCCGACGCACTGACCCTTATTCTGCGTCAGCGCGGCCTCAATTTCGCCCCCGGCGAGGAGTGGAGCTATTCCAACAGCGGCTATGTGTTGCTGACGGAGATCGTCGCGCGCGCGAGCGGGATGTCGTTCCCCGAATTCGCGCAAAAGCGCCTGTTCGATCCCCTCGGGATGAAATCGACGACCTACGTCGACGATATGACGGGAGTCGTCAAAAACCGCGCTCTCGCTTATGAAGAAGAGAGGAGCGGTTGGAAGCATGATATGTACTGGGGCAACGATCGCGGCGGCGGCGCTATATTGAGTACGGCAGGTGACCTCCTCCTCTGGAACGAGGCGCTGACGAGCGGCCGTCTCGGCGCGTTCGTCAGCGAAAAGCTTCAGGAACCGTCAAGGCTGAACAACGGCAGGAAGCTCAGTTACGCGCGCGGACTGTTCCTGGAGACCTATCGCGGCGCCAAAGTGGTGTGGCATTCCGGCGGCGCGGCCGGGTACCATTCATGGCTGGGACGCTTTCCGGAACAGGGCCTTTCGATCGCCGTCCTGTGTAATTCGGACGCAAGGGCCGCGACGGCGCTCGCGCGCCGTGTCGCTGACCGGTTTCTGTCCGCCGCCGGCCCTCCGGAGCCCGAGGCCGGGCCGCCGCCTGCGCTCACCGGCGATGCCCTGCTCGAAGTGAACGGCAAGGCGGGGTTGTTCTTCAACGAGAAGACCGGCGAGCCGATCCGTCTGGCCGTGGACCGCGGCAGGTTTCGCATCGCCGGCGGACCTGGCCTGGTGCCGGTGACCCTGGACCGTTTTCGCCGTTGGGGCGCCTTCGTGCAATTCATGTCGCAGGACGAGTTCGAATTGCGCTTCCTGTCACCGGACCGTTTCGAGCTGAAATCCATGGAAGGCAGGGTGACACGGTATCGCCGCGCCCGGCCGTATGCGCCCACCGCGACTGATCTGAAGGCTTTTGCCGGCCGCTACCAGAGCGAGGAGATCGGGGCGTTTTTCGACATTGCGCCCGGAAAAGACGTCTTGAAGGGCCGCGCGAACGATGCGCCGGGCGAGGGTTTGGAATTGAAGCCGGTCGACCGCGACACTTTTCAGTTGGGCGGAGTCACGTTGCGCTTCCGTCGGGACAAGGCCGGTAAGGTCGTGGCGCTCGATTACAGCAATCCGGTGGTCCGCAACATCAAATTCACGCGGCTGAGCGACCGCATCCGTCGCCGTTAGCCCTCGATCCCGCCGTTTGCGCTGCTCAACCTTCCTTCCCTCCGACGCCCGTCCGTACCCGTACGGCCAGATCACGCTCGTCGATCTTCCCGGTCATGCATCTGAACTGAATACCGAGGCGACCCTATTGGAGACAATGATGAACCGGTGTCGGCAAAGGCCGACACCCTAGAAGACCCCGATGTCGGATAGAGAATGGGGGCTCCCTCCATTTTCCATGGGGTGTTACAGAGCGATCCGTTGGGTGCTGCTCAACGCGCGCTTGAGCTTATTAACGAACGCGGGGACCTCCGTGTTCGGGTCGCCCTTCTCTTCGTATTCGATGTTCAGGTAGCCCCGGTACCCGGCCTGATAGAGCGTTTGAGTGACCCGATCGTAGTCGATCTCTTCGCCACCGGAGGTGGTGACCTTCACATGCGCGGTGACGGCGTACGGGACCGTCTTCGCGATCTCTTCGTAGGGGTTCTGTCGGTAGTTCCCGCAATCGAGGTTGATGCCCAGCCACTCGCTGCCGACGGCCTCGACGAGCCGGATCGTCTGGTCGGCGGTGCCGGTGATGCCGCCGTGGTTCTCCAGCGCCACCATGATGCCCCGCTCCCCCGCGTACGCGGCGCACTCCTTCAGACAGGAGACGGTCCACCTGAAAGCCTCCTCCTCCGTCGTCCCCTCGGCGATGGACCCCGCGAAGACCCGGATGCCCGGCGCGCCCAGCGTCACGGAATGATCGATCCAGGTTTTCACCATCTGCACCTGCTCGCGGCGCTTAGCCTCATCGGGGGAGGTGAAGGCGTTCCCCACCGCCGTTCCGCAGAGGTCCAGTCCCAGCCGGTACGCCTCCCGCTTCACGTCGTGCAGCGCGGATTTGGAGGTGTCGGTGAAATAGTAGGCGGTCAGCTCGACCCCGTCAACCTCCATCTCGGCGCACCGCTGAAGGAAGTCGCTCAGGGTCATCTGTCCGCCTTTCAAGAGGTCGCGGTAGGAATAGGCGCAGCATCCGATATGCATGGGTTCTCCTTTGGAAGCATCGGTAAGAGGGGAGGTCTGGTTGCCTCAGCCCTCTATTCGGAGCGGGGGGAACGACTCCCTGCGAGCGATTCCCGCTGTTCGGAAAGTCGACTCGGATGCAATTCCGCTACAGTAGGAGAGGGGAGACCCGGTATTCAGTGTCGAATCTGAAGGGAGGAACGGTCCGCCGATCCTGTCACAATGACAACAAGATGAACGATCATGATAGCCAGACCGGAGCCACAGTAAAGGGAGGGTAGAATGCTCAGTCAGGAACAGGTCGAGTTCTTCAACGAGAACGGTTACCTGCGAATACCGAAAGTGTTTACGCCCGAAGAGATCGCTGCGATGAGCCGGGAGCTGGATCAGCTCATCCAGGATTGGGCCACCACGAACTCCGGATGGAGCGGCCCCTGGCGGCAGGTGTACATGGACCCGGAGATCGAGAAGAAATCGATGCTCACGCACCTGCACGACCTTCACTTCTACTCCGAAGCCTGGTGCAAAGGGGTCACGAACCCCCGTCTCGCCGAAGCGATGGCGGACCTGATCGGCCCGAACGTCGAGCTGCACCACACCACGCTCCATTGCAAGCCGCCGGAGACCGGGATGCCCTTCCCCATGCACCAGGACTCCCCGTTCTACCAGCACGAGGGGTACGGGTACATCGACGCCATCGTCCACATCGACGATGCGACGGAGGAGAACGGCTGCCTCCGGTTCCTGCCGGGGAGCCACAAGAACGGCCACCTGCCGCACATCACCGAGAACTGCTCGCCCCACCTACCGACGGACGAGTACCGGCTGGAGGACGCGGTCTCCTGCCCCGCCGAAGCGGGGGATGTGGTGGCGTTCAGCATCTACACGGTCCACGGCTCAAATATCAATAAAACGGACAAGTGGCGGCGGCTGGTTCGATTGGGCTACCGCGATCCGCTCAACCGCCAGATCGCCGGGCAATCCCTGGGCCGCGCGGGGCTGATCGTCCATGGGGTCCGGCCCATCGGGGCGCTGGCCTCCTCGGGTTCTTAACAGGAGAAGCGAGGGAAATGAAACCTTCGGATGACGGACCGGTCGCGATCCCATGCCGGGACGAGAATGCCCGGAGGAGGCGCGCCGGATGAGAGAGTCAGCGATTTTCATGGCCATCATGCTGGGAGCGACGCTGATCTCCTTCGTATGGTGCTACTTTCATTTCCCCAACCTGCCGGACGAGAAAAAGGAGGAGATCAGAAAGAAGCAGGAGGAGACCACGCCTCTGATGGGGTGGATGTTTCCTTTAATGCTGACTCGATCGTACTGGCTCTCCATGATCGTGCTGGCTCTGTCTCAACTCCTCATCCAACTGACCCGCATCCTCCGTTATTAAGAGTGATCGTGGATCCACCGATCTTTCGCAGGGCGGCCCACAACGGTCGCCCTTTGGCGTTCTCCGGTTCACCTGTACCCTCTCTTGTGTCATAATATAGAATATATGTTCGATATTTGAGGGAGAGATCATGCCGAAGACCACCACCCAATTCGTCTGCGGGCAGTGCGGGTTCGAGACCCCCAAGTGGATGGGGAAATGCCCCGAGTGCAGCGAATGGAACACTTTAGCCGAAGAATCCCTGCCCACCGCCCCTCCCGTCGCGGCGGGAAAGCGCGGCGGGTCCTCCACGATCCCGCTGTCCCGCCCCGAGCGTGTCAACCAGGTGAACCCCCTCGCCGAACGCCGCCTCACGACGGAGATCGGGGAGTTCGACCGCGTGCTGGGCGGCGGCATCGTGCCGGGATCGCTCGTGCTCATCGGCGGCGACCCCGGAATCGGCAAGTCCACCCTGCTCACGCAGGTCGCGGGCCGACTCGCCGGGGACTCCGGCCCGATCCTCTACGTCAGCGGCGAGGAATCGGCGCACCAGATCCGTCTCCGCGCCGACCGCCTGAACGTGGGGGGAGGCGACCTCTTCCTCGCTTCCGAGACGGACATCATGGCGGTGGAGAACCAGGTTCACCTGATGAAGCCCCGGCTCCTCGTCGTCGACTCGATCCAGACGGTGTACCACCCGCAGATCGAGTCCGCGCCGTCCACCGTCGGGCAGGTGCGGGGCTGCACCTCCACCCTCATGCGGCTGGCGAAGATGACCCACATCCCCGTCTTCATCGTGGGCCACGTCACCAAGGAGGGGACCATCGCCGGGCCGCGCGTGGTGGAACACCTCGTGGACGCGGTCCTCTACTTCGAGGGGGACCGGAGCCAGACCTACCGCATCCTGCGGGCCGTGAAGAACCGGTTCGGCTCGACGAACGAGATCGGGCTGTTCGAGATGGCCGAAGGGGGGCTGGAGGAGGTCCCGAACCCGTCGGAGTACCTCCTGTCCGAGCGGAACGCGGAGGCATCGGGCACGGTGGTCACCCCCGCGATGGAGGGTTCCCGCCCGCTGCTGGTCGAAGTCCAGGCGCTGACGGTCCCCTCCTACACCGCCTCCCCCCGCCGCGTGGCGACGGGCCTCGATTATAACCGGCTCATGCTGCTGCTGGCGGTGCTGGAAAAGCGGCTGGGGATGCGCCTCGCGCAGCAGGACGTGTTCGCGAATGTGGCCGGGGGCGTGCGGCTTATCGAGCCCTCGGCGGACCTGGCGGTGGCGCTCGCCGTCGCCTCGACGCTACAGGATCTCGCCGTGCCCCCCGATCTCATCGTAATGGGGGAGGTCGGCCTCTCCGGCGAGCTGCGGGCGGTGGGACAGGCGGAACGCCGCCTCACCGAAGCGGCCCGGCTCGGCTTCAAGCGGGCTATCCTGCCGGAACGCAACCTCACCCGCCTCCCGAAGGAACTGGGGCTCCAGGTGCAGGGCGCGGACACCCTCCAGCGGGCCATCGGGCTTGCGCTGGCGGATTGATCAGTTACCGTTCCGTGGCACGACACTCGCACGACGAGCATCATTTCCGCGCCTCCCAGAGGTCCAGGCGGTGGAACCAGGTGTGGACGTAGCGGCTCCGCTCGAACTGCCGGAGGAGCCGGAGGGTGTATCCCGCCCGCTTCAGCGCATCGAGTTTTGGGGAGTCGGAGAGGACGAGGAGGCGCTCCCCGTTCGGCAGAGCCTTCGGGGGATCGGCAAGCACTCGCGAGGCCCATTCCGGCGCGTACCACTCCAGCACGCGGGTGCTGTTCCAGGTCAGCAGCCATGCGGACCGGTGATCATGAGACTCGCGCAAGTAGCGGGCGGCCTGGACCCGCGTGGGCGGCTCGGTGGCATGCAGATGGAGGAGGGGAAAGCTGACGCTCGCGGTCAGGAGCACAGCGACCGGCAGCAGGAGGAGGGGTACGGCTCGTGCGAACGTCAGCGGAAGGAACGACCGGGGTGAAAAAGGTGTGGCCATCCCTGCGGCGAGAACGGGGATCAGCAGCGCGACGAGGGGCATGACGTGCCGAACACTGGTAAGGTTCTGGCCCAGCAGCGCCCATAACGCGTAGGGAACGAACGCCCAGAAGAACGGGGCGGTCCACCCCGCTCGCGCCAGTTGCCGGAAACCCCGTACCAGTAGCGGCAGGGTGAGCAGAGTCAGCAGAAGGCGCACGACGGGCTGGGGCGCATCGGGCCACCAGAGGCCGAAGCCGTTCGGCCCCAGATTCCAGAGGAACGCCGTCAGCCGGTCGAGCGCGCCGGGGTCGGTCACGATGGACCCACCCCATTGAGTGAAATGCCCTTCTGCATGAGATTCCCCGGCTTGCAGCAGCGCCGCCGAAGGAAAACGGAACAATAGGGGGAGACTCCACGCGCCCACGCCGAGAATCCCCCCGTTCAACATCCGTAACAGGTTCCGCCGAGAGCCCTGATCCACGGAGGGGGAATACTGAAAGCACGATGCAGCGAGCGGGACGAGGAACGGAAAATAGGAGAGCCGCACCCCCAGGGCCAGCCCCATCAGCACTCCGGCAGCGTAGAATCCTCGGCTCCTCCGGTAAGCGAGCCCCGCCGCTGCCAGCGCGGACAGCAGGAGCAACAACCCGAACGGGTCGGAGAACGCCTTTTCCGACTCCAGCCAGAGGAGAGGGTTGACGGCGTAGAGGAGTCCCGCCCCCGCCGCCACGCGGGAGCCGAACGCCTCTCGCGTCAGGACCATCAACGGGATGACGGCCAGCCCCCCGCCGACGGCCCCGGTCAGCGCGAGGGCGGCCACCGGGTCGGCCCCGAGGGCGTGGAAGAGCTTCGCGGCGGCCATATAGACCGGATAGCCGGGGAAGTGCGGCTGGTGATGCAGCGGGTCGAAGTGGAGCACCCCGTAAGCGAAGTTGACGCTGTCCCACCCCTCCAGCCAGCGCCCGCGAAAGACCCACCGGAGCAGCAGGGAGAGGCACGCGAGGAGGATCAGGTCCCGCCTGAACGTATCCGAGGGTGTAACAGAGCGGCTATCAATGGAATTATCGCTAACGGTGGGTGGGAGAACCCGGCGAATGAATTCGCGGCTGGAAAGGCACGAAGTCCGCCTTCGCGGACTCCCCATCCGGCATTCCTGAAGTAATCGCATCCGGTTTGCCCCCTGCCCTTCCCCTCGAACGTCGCCCTCTCCCCCGCCTAAACGATGGAGTACGTTTCGAGCACCCCCGGCTGGCAATCCAGCTCGAACACCGATTCCCGGCGCGCTTCTCCCATGCAGGCCCGCGCCGCCAGCAGCCCCATCTCCATCGCCGTGTCGGTGAAGATGTAGCGGAAGAGCCCCTGCCGCCCCGCCGTGAAGAGATTAGGAATGCGATCCACCTCGTCCAGCAGCCGCCGCACCGATTCCGCGTAGCCGAGGTGGTAGATGGGATAGGCGTGGGCCGCGCGGGTGGAGAAGCACCCCAGTACTTTATCCCGTACGTCGATCCCCAGGGCGTTCAGGTCGTCGAGGCAGCGGTCGCGCAGGGGTTCGTCGGGCATCTCCCAAACCGGCGTGCCGGGATCGCAGGGGATCTCCAGCATGAGGGAGGTCTTGCCGGGGGGAGCCATAAAGGGGCTTCGTCGGCGAGGCTCCTGAATCCGGGTCATGAGGTACTGGGGGTCCGGCACGTACATCCAGGTGTTCTCGCTCACGTCCGGCAAGTCGAGGAGGAGGTTCATGAACCGCAGCCCCCGGTGCTTCAGCGAGGCGGCATGCGTCTCCACCTCCGGGGTCATCCGCCCGATGGCCCGGAGGAGGCCGGGCAGCGGGATCGTGGAGACGACATGAGAGCAGGGGATCGTCTCCATCCGGTCTCCCCGGCGATAGCGCACCGCCGTCGCCTGGCCGTTCCCCAGCGTGATCTCCTGCGCGAAGCTCCCGCATCGGATCTCCCCGCCCAGCCCCGTGATCTCCTCGGCCATGCGGGTGAACAGCCGCCCGAACCCTTCCTTCGGATAGAGGTACTCGAGGGCGTAGGTGCGCGGGGTGCCCTTCTTCATGCCCAGCAGCCGCCACCCCACATCGCTCAGGTTGAGGAGGGAGATTCGCTGCGCGGCCCAGTCGGAGGAGAGGCGGGACGGCGGGATTCCCCAGAGCTTTTCGGTGTACCGCCCGAAGAAGGTCACGTACAGGGTGCGTCCGAACCGATGGACCACCCAGTCCTCGAACGACACGTCGGGCCGGGGGGCGAGACGCTGCCGCGTCGCTTCCAGCAGGTAATCCGCCACGGCCCGCGCGGCATACGCGGGATCGACCTTCTTCAAGACGTCGCGGGCGGACAGGGGATACTCGAAGGCTTGGCCTTCGGTGAGGATGACGCTCTTCCGGGTGGAGCGGAGCATCTCGTCGCCCATCAGCCCGAGGATCCGCTCCACGAGATCGGGATTCCGGGCGATGAACCGGTGGCCGCCGAGGTCGAATTTCCACCCCTCCCGCTCCACCGTGATGCAGAGTCCCCCCGGCTCCTCCCCCGCTTCCAGCACGATGACCGGCTGCCCCGCCCGCGCCAGCTCCCACGCCGCCATCAAGCCGCACGGCCCCCCGCCCAGGATCACCGTCGCCGGGGCATGGGAGTCCCGGTTCGGCGAGGGGGCGGAAGGGGCCGTGGATGAGTCGCTATTTGGAGTCCCCGCAGAGGGATTCAAAGGAGTATTGCCTTTAGCGCGCGGTTCGGAGGAGACGCCCCCGGGCCGCTCCTCCTGCCGCTAGAAATCGGAGGATTGGAGGAGCTGGGGAGCGCCGATGTACCCGGCGATGGCGCTGTTCAACTGACCCAGCAGCGCGTCCCGATCCGCCACCGTGAACGAGTTTTGCGGCGTGACGGGCTGGCCGAACCGGGCCGCTACAGCTTCCCCGCCGGGCGTACCCTGCACGATAGGCTGGACGATGATCAGGAAGGATTCGCCCTCCGCGCGGTGCTCTTCGGCCTTGGTGAAGTTGCCTGCTGCCACGTCGGCGGCGAGGGCGCGGATGTAGTTCGCCGTCGCAACGTAGAAGATCTGGGCGACTTTCTCCAGCAGGAAGTCGGCTTCCAGACTCGCTACGGTCCGCTGGTTCTGCCCGACCGCGCTCGCGAAATCGAGGAACGCCTGATCGACGGGCGGCACGAGCTGGTTCTGAAGCCGGGGGAAGTTGCCTTCCCGCTTCAGGGCGGTCCCCCGGATATCCTGCCAGAACGCCCAGGCCTCGTCCACCGCGCGCTGCGCCCCGGCGGCGTCTCCCCCGTTCAGCTTCTGGAGGGCTAAGCGGATTCGCTGGAGCATTCCGTAGGTGAGGATCCGGGTGATGCCCTTATCCACCCGCTGAGTCCTCATGGCGATCGGTTCGCCGGTATTGTTGAACGCCGCCGTCACGTATCCCGCCAGGCCCGTTAAGCCCGATGCCATCTCGATTTCTCGGGCCGTCTGGAACAGGCCGCCCTCCTGCGCGAAGATCGACTTCGCCGCCGCCGTCCGCTCCGCCTCGCTCCGCGTCGCGTCCTTGTACGCACTCATGACACTCGCATGCTGGGTCTCCAGCGCCCGGATCGCATCGACGTTCGTCGCGGGAAGATTGTTGACCGTCCGGTTTACAGGCTGAACGGAACCGAGTTCTTCCAGACCGACGGACGACCGGAGGATCGGCACGACATCCGCGACCGTGAGAGTGTTGTTCCCATCCACGTCCCCCAGGGCCTCCACGCGAAGGTCGGAGAAGAGATTCGGAGATTCCAGCGCGAGGGCCTTATTCAACACGCGGATCGCATCGGTGACGTTCACTTCGCCGTCGCCGGTGGCATCTCCCCGTTTGACCGGCCCGGACAGCGCCAGGACCGGCGCGGAAGCCAGAACGCTCATGGCGAGTAATATCGGCAATGATTTCAAGCGGTAGTTCATAGTTAAATCCTCCCCGGCGAGCGGCAAGGCGATAGATGCCTGTCCCACCCTCAATTTTTAGGCATGCCTAAAACTGACGTTAGGCTTGCCGCAAAAAGAGTATAGGGAGTGCAAAAACCGAAAGTCAATGGAAATTGCAGAAAATTTAACCAGGGAAAGCAATTTATCGGTCCGGCTGGGAAATTCGAGGTCAAACAGGCTGGGCAATGCCCCCGTCAGCGCCTTTAAAAGTGCCACTCCAATTCGCCGATGGCGTGATTCCCCTGCGGGGACAGGCCGACCTCTCCCGTGAGGCGGACGTTGTTGCCGGGGTTGAAGCGCGAGTATCCGAGGATGACCGCCTGCATGGAGCCCGGCGCGCCGCGATCCGGGTCCGCCCAGTCCCACCGGAGGATGGCGGCGTCCTGGTGGCCGGGCTTGAGGAAATAACGCCGGCCTTCCATGAAATAGCCGTAATTGTCGGCCCCGCGCCCCGTCCCGTCCACGTTGTTGTGCCGCCCCTGAACGAACGCCCCGAGAAGGTGCCAAGTGTTGGTGAGGTAATCGGCGGAGAGGACGTTCTGGTAGAACTTGTCCCGGTACGGGACGGCGGCCCGCGTCACGGTGAGATGGCCGTTGTAGTGGAGTCCCCCGACGGTGAGGGCGTCGCTGAGGGGCTGGTCGAAGCCGAGGGCGTAATCCTTGAAGTCGTTGTTGTCCGACACCCGTCCCCCCTGGCGGACCGTGCCGTTCCCGTTGAAGATGGAGGCGTGGACTCCCGTCCGCCCGAAACCGGTCGAGAGGGTGGCCCCGAGCTGCCGCTGCTGGAGGAACCAGCCGTTGACGTTGGTTCCCCGCGCGTAGACGAGGGGACTGGTGGGGGTGAGGCGGCGGCCGTTCTCGTTGAGGACGGGCGGCAGGTACTGGCCGACCTGGGCGCTGACGTTCTTCACGACGTTATCGAACCGGAGGAACACGTCGTCGGCCTGTCCCGCCCCGCCCTCCAGCGCGAGGTACACCAGCGCGAGGTAAGAGGTGTTCTCCCCCAGCGGTCCGCCGGACTGAAGCTGCACCGCCCGGAGATTGAAATCGGAGGAGCGCTCGTCCTCAAACGACTGGAGGCGAACCTGGGCGCGCAGGTTCACGGGCAGAACGGGCTGAGGCCGACGGGCTGCGGGAGCCTCCTCCTCCTCTTCCGCCGCCTCCGCGATGAAGCGATACCCGCGCTCCAGGAAGGCGTAGCCGTTCTTGTTCAGCGCGGGCGGAACCGTGTGGCACTGGGAGCAGGGCACGCCGTACTGCTTCGACCAGAGCGCGATGGCGCGGGCTTCCGAAGGACTCCAGAGGCCCATGACGACTCCTACGGACAGCCCAACGATGGAGAGAGTCCTCCTCCCTCCCACGCTCGAATTCACGAAACGCCTCACCCTCATGCCCTCGCTCCTCTGGTCATTTCGATTGAAAGT
>JAHWJO010000349.1 GCA_019348365.1 Armatimonadota bacterium
GAGACGGCCTGGCCCGCCGGGCCGATGAACAGGTCCGCCCGGAGGGACTGGTCCACCCAGATCTCGACGGTGCGGCGGAAGCTCCCGACCATGATCGCCAGCCCCACCGTCATGGCGACGGCGACCCCGAGCGCAGCGATGACGGCGGCGGAGCGGTCGAGGGCGGCCCGGACCTCGTGCGCCGCCAGCTCGCCCTTCACCCCGAAAAGCCGGAGATAGAGGCTCTGCGTGACCGGTCCCAGCGCGACGATGAACGCGGGGGTCATCAGGGCCACCCCCAGCAGCAGCGCGAATGCCCCCGCGAACCCCATCAGGCGGGACTCCCGCAGCCCCGGCGTTATGGAGGAGATCCCCGCCAGGACGAGCAGGGCCAGCCCCCAGAGGAACCACGGCCCCGCGCGCTGCCGGGCGGGTCGGGCGGCGGTGGCCTGCCGCAGCACTTCAGCGGGGGAGGTGCCCGCCGCTTCCAGCGCCGGGGCCAGCCCCGCCGCCAGCGCCGATCCCACGCCGAGGACCGCCCCCATGGCCAGCGTCTCCGGCGTGATCGTCAGCTCGCGGGCCTGCACCCGCAGGTACAGCACGCTGATCGTCTGGGAGACCGCCCCGAGGGTGAGCCGCGCGAGCCACGCCCCGAGCGCCAGCCCCAGCGCCGATCCCGCCACGCCGAGCGCCGCCGCTTCGGCGAGGAAGAGCGCCATGATCCCCCCCCGCGTCACGCCGACGCTCCGCAGGGTGGCAATCTCCCGGCGGCGCTTCAATACGGAGATCAACAATGCGTTATAGATGATGAACACCCCCACGAGTGCGGAGATGAGCGAGAGTGCGGTGAGGTTGAGCTGGAACGCCGAGACCATCGACTCCGCCTGGCGCATCCGGGCGGAGGGCGGCCCGACGGACACGCCGGGGGGGAGCATCTCCCGGATCGCGGCGGCGACCCGCTCCTCGTCTTCGGGTGCGGTGAGGAGGTCGATCCGGTCGAGGCGGCCCACGCGGTTCAATAGCTCCTGAGCGTTGGCGAGGTCCATCACCCCGACATCGCCGCCGTAGGCGTTGGAGAGGTCCCCCGGCGGCAGGACGTCAAGGACGAGGAGGGGCTTGACGACGCCGCTGACGGTGATCGGAAACGTCTCGCCCGGCGAGAGGCCGTGCCGCTCCGCGAAGCTTTGCGTGAGGAGGATGCCGTTCGGCTCGGTGAAGAATCGAGTGTCCGGCGCGGGACCCGCATCCCGGTCCTGCGGCTCGGAGGGCGGGCGAAGCTCGACGGGTTCGAGGTCCGCCTGGGTGAACGGGTCGATGCCGAGGATCAGGAGGGAGTCGCCGGGGAGAGCGGGGTTGTCCGTCGTCGTCTCCGCGAGGGAGACGGTCGCCTCGACGCGGGGGGCCGCGCCCTTCACCCCCGGCAGCCGCCAGACTTTCGGGAAGATTTCATCGGGGACCGGGCGGCTCGCGCCCCGGACGAGGAGGTTCGCCGGGCCGGAGACGACCGTGAGGGTGGAGCGGAACGCTGCCAGCGCGCTCACGTTCGCGATCCGGATGCTGACGAACACCGCCACCCCCAGCGCGATCCCGAACAGGATGAGGAGCGTTCGCAGCGGCTCGCGGACGAGGTGGCGGAGGGACACTTTGGTGAGGAGGAAGGGGTTCACGGAATGTCCGCCTCCGGGCTCCCCATAGAGGGTTCCGGCGAATGAATTCGCGCCTGGAGGGGCACGAAGTCCGCCTTCGCGGACTTTACCGCATTCGATTCAAATTCGTGATCCCTGATCAGGGATCCCTCGCGATGGTGCTCCTCCTGATTCCGGACGTAGTTTCGAATAAGAGGGAGTTCTGAGGGGGAGACTGTCAAGGCTCCATAGGCTCCCTGCCATTTGAAGAATTCGCCGGGCAATAAAGTATGGGTGACCAGATGGGATGAACTCCCTTTCACCTGCTTCATCAAGGATGCAACGGCAAGCGTAGGGGGAATCCTCACCAGCAGGTGAATGTGGTCTTCCATCCCACCCAGAGCTATGACTTCCGCATTCCTTTCGACGCACTCCCGCTGGATGCAGGCGTATACAGCGGTTCGCAAAGTAGGTTTCAATAAGGGAAGGCGATCCCAGGTGCCCCAGACCAGATGGACATACAACTCCGTATGGGTATCTCTCACCTTGATCTCCCATGGCGATAAAGTCCGCGAAGGCGGACTTCGTGCCCCTCCAGGCGCGAATTCATTCGCCGGGCACACCCTCTGGTCTGAGTACCCCATCGCGCATCACGAGCTGCCGGTCGGCGCGGGCCGCGACCTCCGCGCTGTGGGTGACGATCAGGACCGCCGTGCCGCGTTCGCGGGGGAGGGTGAGCATGAGATCGAGCACCTGCTCCGCCGAGCGGGTGTCGAGGTTGCCGGTCGGCTCGTCGGCGAGGAGGAGGCGGGGGCGGTGGATCAAGGCCCGCGCGACGGCGCACCGCTGCATCTCGCCGCCGGAGAGCGTTTCGGGGGTGGCGTCGGCGCGGGGGGAGAGGTCCATGGCCTGGAGGAGCGCGTTGGCATCCGATTTCAATTCCCGCTCGTTCCGCCCCGCAAGACGGCCCGGCAGCACGACGTTCTCCCGAACGGTGAGGGTGGAGAGCAGGTTGAAGAACTGGAAGACGAGGCCGATCTTTTCTCGCCGGAGCCGCGTGAGTCCCGCGTCGTTGAGGGCGCCGAGATCGATCCCATCAAGGAGGAGTCGGCCTGACGTCGGCGCGTCCAATCCTGCGATAAGGTTGAGGAGGGTGCTCTTGCCGGAGCCGCTGCGACCCGTGATCGCCACGCACTCGCCGGGGGAGAGCGCGAGACGGACGTCGCGGACGGCGTGGAACGGCCCCTGCGGTCCCTGGAACGAGCGGGACACCCCTTCGAGGAGCAGCAGCGGCATTATCGATTCTTCGGGTTCGGTCGGCATGGCGGAGAAGGGAGGATCGGGGAAGGGAGCCGCGTTCCGGCGCGGGCCCCGGGATGAAAGACGCTCCCCACATTGTAGCGAAGCCGGAACCCTCACCGGAGGCGCGTTGGGATTCCCTTGTCGGGAGGAGGGGTATCTTTTGCCGGTCCGTTGAGCGGGACAGGAAGGAAACGGTGATTCGCCGTCTAAACGGGGAATGGGATTCGGAGCCCGCAAATTCCATCGTCATCTGCTCTGTTTTTCCTGCCCCTCAACGCGATCATCGAGACGGCAGAAGGAGAGATGCAACACGTACCCTTCGACTCTGCTCATGGGTGGACCTTACCGGCAGAAGGGTCGCGTCGGGAGAGGAGGCCGACATGCTCGTCAAAGACACCATCTTCAGCTACCCGGTCCGGGACCTCGCCCGGATGACGGACTTCTACCGCGACGTGCTGGGGTTCCAGGTCGAGGACGTGGGCGCGGACGGCTGGACGACTCTCTGCTCCGGCCACGCGCGCGTGGCGATCTACCCGGTCCCGCACTGCCAGCCCACCGCCACCCACCTCATGCTCGTGGTGGAGAGCCTGGAGGAGATCCTGGTGGAGCTGAACCTGGGCAACTGCGACGTGACGGGCGTCTATACCGAACTGAAAGTGGCGAAGTTCAAGGACCCCGAAGGCAACGAGCTGGCCGCCATTGAGCTGGGGCCGGGGCGCTCCTGAACCCATGGCGCGGCTGAACCGCCGGACGCTGCTAAAGTCCGCGTCCGGCATCCCCCCGCTGCTGTCGGCGTGGAATCCCCTGCGGGTGTCCGCCGCACCCCCTCGCCCCTCCCCGGCGGCTTCGCCGGAACGGAGACGACCTGCCGAGATGGAATTCATCTACTTTACCAAACACTGGCCGCAGCACGACATCGGGCAGCTCATCGATCTGGCGCGGCGCGTCGGGGCGGACGGGCTGGACCTCACCTGCCGCAAGGGGCATCCCGTCAACCCGGAGAACGCGAAAACGGCGCTCCCTGAAGCGATGAAGCGGGCGCGGGAGGCGGGGCTGTCGATCCCCCTCGTCACCACCGACACCTCCCTCAACGATCCGAAAGACCCGAAGACCGAGCCGATCCTCGCGGCGTGCGGGGAGGCCGGAGTCCGCTTCCTCAAGCTCGGCTACTACGGGTGGAAGCCGGGAGACGACTACTGGGCGAAAGTGGACGCGATCCGGCGGAATTTCGAGGCGTACGAAAAGCTGGCGGCGAAGCACGACGTGACGATCTGCTATCACACCCACAGCGGGGGGTACATGGGAAGCAACGCCGCCGGGCTCATGCACCTGCTCAAGGGCTTCGACCCAAGCCGGATCGGGGCGTATGTGGACCGGGGGCACATTGCCGCGAACGGGGAGCTCTGGCCCATGGCCCTGGCGATGGTGGGGGATCACCTGAAGATCATCGGCGGCAAGACCATCGGGTGGTATCGCGAGCCCACCGGCGGCGGCGCGAACTGGACCCGGCGGTTCGTCCCGTTCCGCGAGGGCCTGGTGGACTGGACAGCGACCTTCAGGGACCTGCTCGCGCGGGGGTTCGACGGCCCGGTGACGCTGCACGGCGAGTACGACCTGCCCATGACCCCGGAGCAGCACATCGCCCTCCTCGCCGATGATTTCACGCAGGCGCGGGAAGCCCTCACTGCAGCGAAACGCAACGGTTGATCTTTTATGCCTGATCGAGCCGGAGAGGGAGAAGAGGCAGCCTCACCGGTCCACCCTGGTATCGATACTGTAGGCGGATCTCTCTATGGGGAGATCCGCTTTTATTTCGTCGGTGCTTTGTTCGACAATGAATCAACGGGATGTCTCTCCGCCCACCGGGTGAGATAACTCCCAATGAGTCATGAAGCGCCATGAGCGGTGGGAGTGAACTCCTCCGCTGGGTGGCCTTCGTTCCACTTCGGCCCCGTGTCGGCCTACGCCGACACCCCTGAAGCCAGACGTAGAATCGTGGCTCCTTTCAATACCAATTGGATATAATTCCACCCGCATGAGGTTCACCTTCCCCTGATCTGGCAGGAGTGGGGGGAGGTGAACCGACGGGGGATCAAACCGTCTGGTTGTTGCGCTCGGCGGCCTGTTGGGTCAGGGTCGTCAGGAACGACTCCGTCACGGCGGTTTCGCTCTCCTTGCCCCGGACTGCCTCCGTCCCGATCCCGCCCGGCTCCGGCAGCAACCGGTCCATCAGCGATAGAATGTCGGCGGTGAGGCCGGGGAAGATGCCGTGGAAACGGACCGCCAGCTCCGCCGGGAGCGACAGTATCACCTCCGCCGAACCGTTGCGGCAGCCGT
The DNA here is from genome assembly GCA_019348365.1 of Armatimonadota bacterium. Classification (GTDB taxonomy): domain Bacteria; phylum Armatimonadota; class DTGP01; order DTGP01; family JAHWJO01; genus JAHWJO01. The sequence goes on from JAHWJO010000349.1 coordinate 5,244, forward strand.
CGAGGATCTGTTTCGCCGCCGATTCCGCTGAGATCGACAGCAGGGGCAGCGAATCGCCGACTTTGAACCAGGCGTACTCGGCTTCGTTCTTCCCTTTGAAGAGGGCGTTGCGCGGGCTCCCCGTTCGCATCAGGCCCGGTATCACGGTCGTCACGGAGATATTATAAGGCGCCAGCTCGGCGCGC
>JAHWJO010000350.1 GCA_019348365.1 Armatimonadota bacterium
GAGGCGTCCGCTTCCGAACGTAATCCGAAATCCAAAATCCAAAATGGGGTTCAGGCGGCTTCGCGCTGTTCCTGAAGCAGGGTGGATTTGCGGATGCGGACGACGCTCCCGCGCTTGATGACCGGCAGATCGCCCCGGCGAATCCAGCGGCGGATCGTCTCGGGATTGACTTTCAGCAGTTGCGCCGCCTCTTCGATGGTGAGTATTTCGTCGTTCATGATCGTCCTCCTCTGCTAAAAGTATAGCGGTGTCGTCCAAAGTAGTCAAACAGGCGTGTACGGTTGTTCCATGTCGCTGGATAGGATGGCAGGTCGTCCGTCCACTTTATTACGGGTCGTCGGCCCATCCGGTCCGTTCTTCCGAGCGCCGGGGGCGGACCGCTTCCCATTCCCAACCGTCGTTGAGCACGAAGCGGCGGAGCCATTGCCGCCGCTTTGGGAGGTGTTCGAGGGCTTGCCGGAAGCGCTCCTCCGGGACGATCGGGATGCCTTTCTCCACCGCCACCGGTACATGACAAAGGGGAGAGGAAGGTTGACTTCCTCTCCCCGGAGCGTCGTTTACAGTCTCCACGATATTTACAAGGGTTTACAAGTGAACCATCTGTTCAGGAAGCGGGCTGGCCGTGGCCGTTCCACATGTTCGGCCCGTTCAGCTTCCCGGAGGGGAGCCAGGTGGCCTCCCATTTGTGCCATTTGACGTGGCCGTCCACGAATCCATAGTTCGCGCCGCCATTGTGGCGCTTGTACGGGACCGGGGACCGATCTTCCCGCTGCGGGGGCTCGATATGGGCCCGGGGGTCTTCTATCCGCTCGGCATAAGCGGCCACCTGGTTCCATTCCGTGCCCCCGGCGCTGACGGGAACGTCCGGGTTCGGGAACGGTTGGGACTCGGTGATGACGATGAAGTCTGACGGGCTTTTGATATCTCCCAGCGACGCGGGGATCGCCGGGGCGCCGTCCGCATCCCGCGCGGTCATCGTGTTGTTGTAGCGGTAGCTGGCCGGCTCGTCCGCCTCGCGGTTCTGGGCGAACACTTTCTTTTCCGCGCCGTACGGATCGCTGGGGCAGGCGAACACCGCCGGGGTTTTGAGATAGGGGTAGAGAGTCGCCTTCCACTGAGCCGGGGTGTCCGGTCCAAAGGCGACCGGCCGGTTGTTGAAGAAGGCGCACGGGAGCTGCTCGTCGTGATCATTGGCGAACATGGTGATGGCCGTGACGATCTGCCGCGAATTGTTGACGCACGAGGTCTGCCGCGCCCGCTCCCGCGCCTTGGCGAAGACGGGGAACAGGATCGCCGCGAGGATCGCGATGATGGCGATGACCACCAGCAGCTCGATGAGCGTAAACCCGCGTTTGTGATGAGGAGGGGTTTGCATGAATCCACCTGATCTTGAGGGAGAACGGGAGGGGCGTTCGCCGCTCCCCGCCCCCTCAGGAAAGAAAAAATAGAGTAGGAATTCCGGCCCCGCTCTCGGGACGCATCGAGCCGGGTCATCAATTAGACGATAAATCTCTTCGCAAGGTTCATCGGAATTATACGTGGCTTTATAACCGTCCATTCCATGCAAATCCCATGCTTCCTTTAAATGTCAGACAAGCGTCAGGCATCTTCCCGGAAGAAGGGCGACGCTTCGTGCGGGTTCGCGGCGAGCCATCGGCTATAATGCTCGGAGGGAATCGGTTGAGCGGCCTGTCAGGCACAGCCCCTCCATGGAGGAGCTGTTAAGGGGGAGTCACCGAGGAGGGAGGAGGTCATGGACGAGCGGGTACGATCCTACATCCGGGAGCACTTGGACGACGGGATGGCGGAATTGAAGCTTTTGTGCGCCTCTCGCAGCGTCTCGGCGCAGGGCGAGGGGCGCGAGACGGCGGCGTTGGTCGCGGAGCGCCTGAGCATGCGGGGCATGGAGACGCGAATCGCGTCCACCCCCGGCAACCCGGTGGTGTTCGGGGAAGCGCCGGGGCGGTCCGACGCGACGCTGCTCATCTACAATCATTACGATGTGCAGCCCGCCGAGCCGCTGGAGCTGTGGGACTCACCGCCGTTCGAGGCGACGGTGCGCGGCGGGCAGGTGTTCGCGCGGGGGGCGGACGACAACAAGGGCCACATCGCCTCGCGGCTCCTGATGCTCGACGCTTACCGGGCCGTCCACGGCGAGTACCCCTGCCGGATCAAGTGGGTCATCGAGGGGGAGGAGGAGATCGGCAGCCTCCATCTCGCCGATTTCGTCCACGCGAACGCGGATCTCATCGCGGCGGACGGCTGCGTGTGGGAGACGGGCGGCGTGGACCCCTACGACCACCCGTACCTCTACCTCGGCCTGCGGGGCATCCTCTACGTGGAGCTGCGCTGTAAAACGGGGACGCTCGACGCGCACAGCGGGATCGGCGGCTCGATCTTCCCGAACGCGGCGTGGCGGCTCGTCTGGGCGCTCTACGCGATCAAAGGCCCGGACGAGCGCATCAGGATCTCCGGTTTTTACGATGCCGCGTGGCCTGCCACCGAGACCGACCTGGCGATGCTGGAGACGCTCCCGGAGGAGGAGTCATACCTGAAGGAGCAGTACGGCCTGGATCGCTTCTTGCTGAACGCGACGGGGCTGGAGCTGAAGCGCCGCGCCCTGTTTGAGCCGACCGCGACGGTCTGCGGCCTCTCGTCGGGCTATCAGGGTCCCGGTTCCAAGACGGTGCTCCCCGCCGAGGCGGTGGCGAAGATGGACTTCCGGCTCGTCCCCGACATGCACCCGGATGCGGTGTTCGACGCGCTGCGGCGGCACCTCGACGCGAACGGCTTCGACGACATCGAGCTGGCGCATCTGGGCGGCGAGCCTCCGGCACGGGTGGACCCGAACGACCCCGTGGCCCAGCTGATGACCCGGACGGCGGAGGAGGTGTACGGGCGGGAGGCGCACGTCTGGCCGTTCCTCGGCGGGTCCGGCCCGATGCACCCGTTCGTGCACGAGCTGGGAATCCCGGTGGTGGCGAACGGGGTGGGCTGGCCCGGCGGTCGCCCCCACGCGCCCAACGAGAACATCCGGATCAAAGATTTCCAGCTCGGCACGGAGCACATGGCGCGGTTCGTGGAGCAGTTTCCGTCCGTCGCAGGGGATCGGTGATGCCCCGATGATGCCAAGAGTCTATCTGGAGACGACGATCCCCAGCTATCTGAGCGCGTGGCCGAGCCGGGACCTTGTCACCGCCGCGCACCAGCAGATCACGCGGGAGTGGTGGGAGCGGCGGCGCTCGGATTTCGACCTGTTCATCTCCGAGCTGGTCCTTCAGGAAGCGGAAAGAGGAGATCCATCAGCGGCGGCGCGTCGTCTGGAAGTAATGCGGGAGATCCCTCTTCTATAATGGGATCAGGAATGCGGACAGGAAAACGGGTGGCGATAGGATAGACCAAAGGCATGGGAAAGCGACACGGATTGGAGAAGCCGAAGAGGTCCAGGATAGGACCAAAGATCAACCTGGCTATAGAGGCCAACAGGCTCGTGTATCAGTGAACGACACGCGCGGGCGCTTCTCCTCCCGCCTCTTCCTCCATTGCGCCTGTTGCATCCGTCAGATCGTTTTCTTCGGCGGGTCTCAATAGCGGCAGCTCGATGGTGAAGATCGTGCCGCCGGAGTCGCTCACCACGGTGATGTCGCCCCCGTGCCGCTTGATGATCTCGTAGCAGACCGCCAGTCCCAGCCCGAACCCCTCGCCCACCTCGCGGGTCGTGAAGAACGGGTCGAACAGGTGCGGCTGGTGCTCCTTCGCGATCCCCGGTCCCGTGTCGCGGAAGTGGATCCGCGCCGTCTCCCCCTCCGTCTCGGCGAGGAGGTCCAGCCGCCCGCCGTGGTTCATCTCCATCGCCCGGAGCGCGTTGTCCATGATGTTCACGAACGCCTGCCGGAGTTGGTCTTCCTGGCCCAGCACCCGGTCCCCGGTCATCCGCAGGTCCATCGTCACCGTCACGTTCGCGCGCTCGGCTTCCCGGCGCAGGTCCTCTTCGGCCTCGCGGAGGATGGCGGTCAGGGAGCACGGCTCGTACGCGGCGTACCCGCCCTTCTCGAACCCGAGCAGGTTCCGCACGATCGCGCCGATCCGCTCGCTCTCCTCGATGATAGCGCGGAGGAACTTGCGCCGCTCCGGCGACTCCTCCGACTCGATCAGCCCCTCCGCCGACATCGAGATCGTCGCAACCGGGTTGTTGATCTCGTGGGCCACCCCCGCCGCCAGCAGCCCGATGGACGCCAGCTTTTCCTGCCGCATGAGCTGCTCCCCGGCTTCTAACAGCTGGGTGTTCTTCGTCTCGATCTCCTCCACCATCCGGTTGAAGCTGTGCCCCAGTTGCTCCAATTCGTCGCCGGAGCGGATCTGCGCCCGCGTCGAGAGGTCGCCGCTCTCCACGCGGCTCATGGCGCGGGTGAGCACGGCCAGGGGGGAGCTGATCAGCACATGGATGATGACCATCAACGCTCCCGCCAGCACGAGCAGCGTGAGAACGGTGATGTATGAGAGCTGGATGCGCCCGGCGACGATCCGGTCCCGCGTGTCCTCCATCGAGAGGTGGATCTCCAGGAACCCGATCGGCTCATCGGTCGGGGTGCGGTCCGACCGGCGGATGACCCGGACGACGTGGTAGGTCCAGGCGTCGCTCACGCGCCCCGACGTGCCCGTCGGCGACTCCATGGCCCGTTCCAGCATGGGAGCCAGAGTCTCGATCCGTTCCATATCCAAATGGGGGGGGAGTCCGGCCCGGAACCGCCCGTCGGGGTGCAGCACCCTCAGGCCCTCCAGGTCGGGCAGGCCTTCGAGATCGGCCAGCAGGCGGCGGAGCATCGCGTCGTCTTCCAGGTTAGCCGATGGGCGGATCGCTCGCTCGATCATCGTCGCGAGAACGGATGCGGATCGGCCCGTCTTTTCCAATAGCTGCGTCTCCGCCGCGTGCAGGCCCAGGTAGGCGTAGCCGAGAAACGCCGCCAGCACGATCCCGGCGACGGGAACGAACACCTTCCACTTGATGCTCAGGCGGTTCGGGTTGAACCGCTCCATCGGGGAAGAGAGCTTCGTCCCGTTCGTGGAAGGTGAAGCGAGTGAAGATCCGTTCGGGGAAACGGTGTTAGTTGAGAGTTTCGTCACGAGCCGTCCTGTAATAAACCTGTATCGTCCTATTTTAGAGGGTCACCTCAGAGGCGGAATTTCAGCCGATTCGCCTCCGTACGCCGGGGAATCGCCCCGCTCATAGGACATGACCTACCGGGGGAGAGGTTCCATCCGAAGATGCCAACCCCCCGCCCGCCCGCAGTGCAGACCGCTCCCTCCGTTTTTCATTCGCGTCGAAGGAACCGGCTCCCCTTTTCCCTCCTCCTCATTATAGAGCCTCTAGTATATCACCACTAAAGTTTTGAAGGAACTCCCTTCCGAGGCTAAACTG